>JAPLWR010000060.1:0-1210 GCA_026396495.1 Candidatus Magasanikiibacteriota bacterium
AATCTGTAAAATTGTAGGAATTAGAAACCCATGAATAGCTAGAACAAGTGCTATTATCACATTTAAGAAAACTAAAGTTATTCCCATACTGTACAGGTATATCAAATTTGAAACCCACAGCAGCGTTAGTACAAGCAGAATTACAATTAGGATAATACTCTACAATCTTTGGTCTTTGAGGTACTAAATTTAAATAAGCTGTACCTTTTATTGTATTAGCAAACAAAGTATGTTCTGGATCATCATTCCAAGTAGCGGTTATTGTTTCTGCTCTAGTAGTTGGCTGTTTTTTAATTTGTAGATCTTGATCCAAACCACTAACTTTGGCGCCTGTGGTTTTATTACTAACACTACAATAATTTGATGGAGTTAAATTAGTGTTGGTCCCGTCACTAGGATTCCACCTCCAATCATAAGTATTGGTTAAACTTACACAAATATTACTAGTGTCCAAAGGAGTAGCATCATACAAATTATTTAAAGTAGCACCTAAAGTAGAGGTGGTATAGACAATGGGTGATACCACCACAATCAGAGCTATTGGTGTTAAATTTAAAACAGTAAGCCGATTTTTTATTTGGAAAAACAGTATTAATCTTAGGACAACTAGAATCTTCTGACATTTTAGAAAATAAAACTCCGAGAGCGCTTCCGGCATCAGTAGTCACAACAACTTGATAAGTTGTCCCAGTAGCAAAATTAGCAGTAGGAGAAAAATTTATACCATTACCACTTCCTTCTGCAAAAATATTATAAGTTCCTGCTACTACCTGCCCAGCGTTATTTAAAAGACAATTACTATCACCGTTAACACATTTATAAACATGCAAAATATCCTGAGCGTTAGCGGGAGCTAAAGTGGCACCATTATTTGTTATTGTTGTATCAAACAAAACTTTCACTGCCGCATTAATACAAACAGCATTACTATTGGGCCACCTAACAGCCGGTGATGGAGATGGGGTGACCGGCTGACAATTCTTAGCAGTATCAGGTGTTTCATTATTACAGTCAGCATTAGAATTACAAGCCTTAGAAGTGCCCACACAATATTTACCGCATTGTTCTACCACTTTTGGCACAACTGGAAATCGCCCAGAAGAAAATGACCAAGCAAACATGGATGATTTAAAAGTAGAATCTTCTGGACAAGAGGTATTACAAGAACCACCGGCACAGCATCTAACACCCTCACCAGGACAGACTTCGA
>JAPLWR010000060.1:1235-5589 GCA_026396495.1 Candidatus Magasanikiibacteriota bacterium
CAAAGTTTTACCTTTGCTTATTTCTTCTTTACAATTTTGGACTTTGAAACTTAAAGAATTACTATACAAACTTTTTTCTGCTGACCAAATCTTTACACCGCCAGTTTTAGCCGCAGCTGGAACTTTGTCTGTAATTTGTAAATCTGTCCAACTTTGTGTTCCAGTTAAAGGATTAAAAGAAGAAGAAACGCTTTGCCAATATTCCACCGCTCCTCTAGTGGTTGCACCAAATCTTTCACCTAATAAAGTAACATCTGTTGTGGCTGGGCCATTATCAGGAGTGATTTTACACAAACCTGGTTTGATTTCTTCTTTATTAACAGTAAACTTTAGAGAATTACTTTTATCATTTAAATTATTGGTAACTTGAATATAAAAATCAAGACTACTAGCCTCTCCTAAATTAATACCTGCAGGTACTTTGATAATAATTTGGGTAGGAGTCCAAAAATTACCACACAAGTCAGGTGGTAAGTCAGCAGCAACACCAGTTGCAGCAGCAGGACCAGTTTTAAAAACAACTGAACCAGTACTTCCAAAATTACGACCAGCAATTGTGACATAGGTGCCGACTGGTCCTTGACTTGGATCCACAAAATCTATTTTTGGCAAAACATCTTCGGCCACAGGATTAACTGTAAAAGGCAAGGCATTACTAATCAAACCACCAGAAGTGACTGCTTTTAAAGATAAAGTTTGAGCTGGAATTTTGGGCACGTTCAAATGGACATTCTGAGCAGCCCAGCTAGTAATATCAGTCCCATCAACTAATAAATCAGCAAATCTTAGAGCACCCTTGGTTCCACCTAAATTTTCACCAGCAATTTCAATTGGTGTAGTAGGTTCTCCATTTCTAGGATAAACGCAACTCAAACCTGGAAGGACGCCAGTTGTGACATTAAAAAAAGCAGGATTGCCCCAATTATCACCTGTGGCAGTAGTATCAAAATGAGTAATATCTGTTGTAACACCAGTGTATTCACTAGTTTGCAAAGCCAAAGTTCCACTTACATTACTACCTTCAGGCACTCTGACAATAACCCCATTGTCATACCAACTAGGTGTGTTACCAGTTAAAGGACAGGCTACAACTCTGGCCACTGTGCCATTAAATAAAACACCGCCAGCAGTTGTACCAAAATTTGAACCCAAAACTGTTACCAAACTTCCCGGACCAGCACTTAAAGGACTTACTTCTAAAATTTTAGGACGAGCCACACATTTGTGTTGGGTTAAATCACAATATGTACCAGCGCAATCAAAATTAGTATCGCAAAAATCTCCAGTACAAGCACCGCATTCACTTCTTAAACCGCAATCTGGACCAATTTCTGGCGCTAAACTATGTACTTGTTGTTCTAATTTATCTGTATCCAAACTACCATTAAAACAATAAGCTGGAACTATTTTAATTTGTTGAACAGTGGAGGTAGCGCGGTGATTATCCAAATCAAAAGCCGAGGCGGACAACTCACCAAATTCTGCTTTTTCTGCATTTTGTAAATGCGGAGTCCAGTTAGGAAAACTAATCTCTCCTTCTGGTTGAAAAGGATTTAAAGTAAAATACCTAATTCCGGTAATTGCATTTTGATTATTTTTAAAATAAAAAGAAACACCTTTAACACCCGAGTCATCAGAATAGCTAGCTTTGACAGTAGTATCTATAGTGTCACCAACAACAGCCCAATTACCAGGCAAAACCATATTAACAACAGGAGCCGTGGCATCATACCTGTCCCCGGTAGTAAACAAAGTTTCACAAACATGATTAGAACAATCTAATTCTGCGCCTCCAATACTTTTAATTCCGTTGGCGCCATTTCTTAAAACCACTTTATATGTAGTACTTGAAGCAAAACAATCATTAGCCACGATCCCCTCTCCACAATAACCAACTGGATGAATAGCCACCACACTTGGGCTAACAGTTTCAAAAGTAACAGGATAGGGTGTGGTATCAAAACTTCCAGCACCTAGTTGTTTAAATATTTGAACATTGTCGTTAGTAATTGTAGCGGCATCAAACGAAGCTTCACCAAAAGCGCTTAAAAATTGAGCGTTAAGAACTACATTATAAATAGGTAGACTACCTTGTGGTGCAACTGTGGAATAAAAAACTTGACCGGGGGGGACACAACTTCCAGTACATCCTCCGCAACTTATATCAAGCGGATTAGCCGCACAAAAACAACCATGGTCAGTTGGGTTTTCCAAACAATAATTACCAATTATGGCCCCGGTTAATTTAGTAATAATAAATTGGGTGATGGAAAAAGCAGACAAAATAATCACCAAACCAATAACCGCATTTTTTAAAACTGTTTTTGCTGATTTTACTTGATCGGCGTTGCCACCAGCGGTTAAATATAAATAACCACCATACAAAGTGTAGGCTAAAACAACAATCCCTAAAAGAGCCAAGGCAGCTCTTATAATTTTGGCAATAATAATTCTGATATCTGTGTTTACTAATCCGGTATATTGTCCAAAATCAATTCCAGTATTAACTTGCTGAGCCAAAACTGGCGCCATTACAAAAAAACCAACAACTAAAGAAATTATTGTTAAAAAACCAATCGTTAAACTTTTTTTGTTTTTCATCCAAAACATAATTTTTTATTGCCCGTTATATGGTGGCGGACTAAAAGGACAACCTGCTGTACTAGTACACATTCCTTTGTAAGTACTAGCTTGTAAATCAAAACAGCTGGGGTTAGTATTGGTTAATCTGTCTGGGTTAGAAACATCCATGCTAGTACCAATTTTCACACACTCAGTACTTCCCTGCATGACGGCTGGATAAAAACAATTTTGAAAATTATCATTTAATGCTGACGGAACAAAAGGATAATAAATAGCCTCAGCCTCTGTGGAATTAGGGGGTTTTTGCCAAAAATCTGTATGTAAAATTTCTGCTGAAGTGCGGGCGATCTCTTGACTAGGCGTTGTTACAATGGCTCCGCTACTATCATAATTTATGCCAGCATAAGTGTAACCAACATTAAATTCTTTGTTAGAGCGCAAAACCACATTTCTAAAAGTACCAATTGTCATTGCCTCATCAAATGACATCACTAAGGGCGTGGAAGTGGCAACACTGGCTTGCAAAGAAGTGGGGGTGATATTAGTTAAAACAGGTGCCGTAGTATGTAAAGCATTGGAAGTAGGAAATTTCCAATAAAAATCATTCAAGTCATGGTCAGCCACCCATTGCGCTCTAGTTTTAATTCCTGGATCCAAAATTAATTTACGCTGGGCATCTCTTTTTAATTCCCCTGCCCCATTTAAAACATTACTGGCCATATACAATAAATTGGTTGACCACAAGGGTTAACTCCGCATTGATCAAAGGTTGTAAATTCTACTGTCTTATATTGATTAGTAATTTGATATTTACCAGAAATTACTTGACTACCATTTTCTAAATCTGCCGCCGTAATATTTTGAAAATTTTCACCAGGAATAGCGCTGCCTGCTCTAAAAATACCACTAGCAGAAATTGGATCTACTGGTTCATTAAAATTAATTTGCATGACAATATTACGAGGGTATCTATCTGTTTGAACTACCGGTAAAACTTGAGGTACAGGAATAACGCTGACAACTTCTGGCGGAGTTAAATCTACAATAGTGCTAACTGTAAAACTCCAACTAAAACTTCCTAACGGCCCAAAAGCACTACTGCCATCAACACGTCTGATTCCATCTGTTAATTTAACAGTATAATTAGTGTCAGTAATAGCATTACCCAAAAGTCCTGTGCCTTTGGGTTTAAAAACATAGGTTCTTTTATCAGAAGCTAAAAAGACATCAAACTGACTAGAAGGCAAAGCACTCCCCTCTCCTTGAGAGGTTTCATAAATTTTGAAAGTAGCTGCCGGACTATCATTGTTACCAGCAGCCGACCCTAATGTGTCACCTAAAACACCATTACTATTAGTATCTTGAATTAAGGTACTACTGGACATTTCATATTTAAAGGTAACAACTATTTTGGTGTTTCTAGGAATGGCCACAGCGCCGCGTCCTGGATAATGACTTTCCACCACAGACCCCAAAAATCCACAACTAGTACAATACCCATCAGCGCCAATAGCTGGAATATTATCTCCCCCGCCACCCTGATACTGACCAACCAACATATTAATAATAAACTGAGTTATACCAAAAGCAGATAAAATTATAGCTAAACCAATTACCATGTTTTTTATGATAGCTTTGGCAGTTTTTAATTTACTCTCATCCCCGGCTGCTGTCATATACAAATACCCCCCATACAAAGTAAAGACCAAAGCCACAAGACCCAAAACCCCTAAAAACACTCTGATTATTGTAGCGATAATAATTCTAATAT
>JAPLWR010000060.1:5653-6732 GCA_026396495.1 Candidatus Magasanikiibacteriota bacterium
CTGTATTGACTAAACCTGTATATTGTCCAAATTCTATACCGGTATTTAATTGTTGGGCCTTAACCCAAAAAGGCGCCAGAACAAAAAGAACCGTCAACACCAATAAGGAGCCTAAAACGGTTCTTTTTAAAAATTTTAAATTGTAAAACTTTTTTTCCTCCATAGCATCAATATCCAAAAAGAATATTGAAAAAATTAAGACAACTTTTTAGTTACTACTGCCTTGACGCGGTTACCATCGGCCCCGCCTGACACTTTTTTCATCACTAAACCCATTACTTTGCCCATATCACTTGCTGTTGCAGATAATTCTGTAATAGTTTCTACAACTATTTTTTCTAAATCTTCATCTGACATTTCTGCTGGTAAATAGGCACCTAAAACTTTTATTTCCTCTTGGGCGGCGGCGATTAATTCTTGACGGCCAGCTTTTTCAAAATCAATCAACGAATCTTTAAGTTGTTTGATTTGTCTTTTGATAACGGCCAGGACATCTTCTTCTACTAATTCAGTAGCCGGATTATTTTCTTTGCCACGTTTTTCTATTAAGGCGTTTTGCAAACCACTTTTTAACATTCTAAGAGTAGAGAGTTTGCTTTCTCTATTCTTTAGAGCATTGACTAAATCCTGTTCTAATTTTTCTTTAGTGCTCATGTAAAGTAATTACACCACCTTTTTTAATGATGCATTATTTCCTTCTTGGTTTTTCTTCTTTAAGACGACCAATTTTTCTCATGTATTCTCTAAGCTCAGTGCGACGGCCTTTTTCCAAAGCAGACTTACGTCTTGTGTTACGGCTAGCTTCTTTAGAAAAAAACCTAATCTTCTTGGCTTGAAGAATTTTACCTGATTCTTTCATGCGATTTTGGAAACGACGCATAAAAGCTTCAAAACTTTCGCCTTTTTTTCTTTTTAACTCTGACACAAATTTTTCACCTCCCAGGTGTTTTAAGGTTTATTTTAAGTCTTTTAAACTGAAAATAAACCTGTTAATAATTTAACTTTATTATATAGTATTTAACCTAAACAAGCAAGAGCTTTTTCTGAATCTCGGCTACTGCCTTATTAAAGTCAATTGT
>JAPLWR010000011.1 GCA_026396495.1 Candidatus Magasanikiibacteriota bacterium
TATTGCTTCAATATTATCTTAAAAAATGGTTTTTGGCAAATTATTTAAGTTTAAAGTAGGATTGACAAAAGGCTAAAAATGTGCTACAATTGTTTTATATTAAGCAAAAAATATGGCAAAAAGATCAAACCCAGACCAGCCGACACCAGTGGAAGAAATAATGGCGGATATAGAAAAAATAATCGATACTCAGATAGAGGTTATTTTAAGAAGGGCGGAAAAAATCAATGAAGGAAATAATGGTATTATTTGTCTTATTAATATTAAAGACATTCCTGAACTTGAAGCTCTTAGAAAAACCTTAGGTAAAAGAGAAATTAATCTAGACCAAAAACAGGCCATCAAAATACTTAAAATCTATAAACCAGGAACAGGCCAAAAAGAATTTGAACTACAAAAAAAAGCTCACGAAATACTCACAGCAGCTAACGTCGCCAACACTGCCAGAATACCCAGCCCAATCATGTTTAGAGATGTGGCCATAGAAACAGCCACACAAGATAGGTTGAACACAATGGGTTCTAAGTCAAACTCTAATCGAGCTGAGGTAATTATCATGGATTATATTCCAGGCGATGACTTGGCAACTTTTTTATTTAGAGAAGCAGTTAAAATGTTGCCAAATTATGCTGATAATCCCGAATCTGTTGACCAATATGACTTTCAATCTCTATACAGAATTCTCTCCGAAGAATTAAAGTTTGTAGTGCCAGATCGTTCAAAAGCAAACATGGAACAGGCGGAACAACAATCTTTTGAACACAACATGAACCTAGTTTATAAATTCTTACAACAAACCGGCTATACAAAAAAACCAGAAAAAATAGAATTATTACAAAAAATAGAAACCCAAATACGCAATGCCGTGAACCTCTTAAACCAAAATGGTTTAGTTTTAAGAGATGGCCATCAAAGAAACTTTTTAATTTCGCAACAAGACGGCGAAACTCAAGTTTATGTTATTGACTTTGGCGATGCCAGAGCTTTTACAGGCCAAATGACCGAATCAGTTTACGAAGAAGAGCTTGCCTTTGGTGTTACCAAAAAATACCCTCATGACTTAAAAGTGCCAAATGAATTAGCTGTTTTGTCAGAAAGACACGAAAAAAAATTATTTAATCCGGAAGACATCTCTAAATTAAAAGAGAAATATCAACGTAGTCCGGACTTTCAAAAGATACTAAAAAAATTACAAATAAAAGAGATTGATTTAGAAACAGCTAGCAAGTTGATATTGGGAAAAGTTAATTCTTTTCAAAACACCGCGGAAGGGCTTGTAGCTTTAATATTTGTCACCCTAGAATTAAACCTAACAAGCAAAGAGGAAGCTACGGAAGTTTTACGAACTCACCTAGAAAAATCAATCGGTGAAAAAAAGAATCTTCTTGTAAAAGCCTTGCAAAGTTTGTAAATAAATTTTAAAAAAAAGAGCGTCGCTGTGTTGCGACGCTTTTTACGACAAATTTTAATCCAAAATTTCTGCTGTTGTTGTGTACTGCCTACCTGTTTGGATTGACGTCCACAGCAACTGTCCATCAGCAGAAATAGTTACTCGCATCTGCCTCTTACGAGCTGCTCGCTGTAACTCCTTCAACCGTTCGGATTTTTTGGTTGCTGGAACCCTTCTCCTGTTTGAGTTTGGAATTGTCGCCATACTCGCCTCCGTGGGTTACCCACCATCCTTAAGAGGGACTGGTAACCTTACTAAAAACCTGCTTATTTGTCAAGTATATTACATTAAAATACGATAAACTAGCAAACTGCTCACAATTCCTAACGCTGCTCCAGCCAATACATCCATAGGATAATGCACCCCTACAAAAACCCTACCCCAAGCCACTAAAACAGCTAAAATTAGCATCAAAATCCCCAGAGGGCGGTTAAACATAAAAACAGCCATAGCCAAAGCAAAGGCCAAAGTAGCATGAGAAGAAGGGAAAGATTTATGAGAAAAAGAAGTGGCAATTAATTGATTCAATCCCTCAAAAGAGACAAAGGGACGAGCCCGGCCAAAGATAAAACCAATTGAAGACGCAATAACATAAGCGCCACCTCCAGAAGCTACCAAAACAAACAANAAATATTTTAAACGGCCAATAGTATTAGGAACATAAAAAAACAAACCCACAGAAATAGCAGCCATAAACCAAATTAAGTAAACAGCGGCAAAAACACCAAAATAATCCAACCATTTGGAATGCTTAGCAAAACCATTTACAAAGTGCATTATTCTATAATCTAACTGTCTTAAATAATTCATAAACTCTATTTTATTTTTGGCAATGAGGACAATGGATTGAAGTTCTCCCACCTATTTTTAATTTTATCAACTTACTGCCACATTTTCTACAATCTTCTCCTAACCGTCCATACACCATCAGATGAGGGACAAACCCCCCTTCCCTACCATAAGCATCCACATAAGTCTCTGAAGAAGTACCACGATACTTCAAAGATTTTGTTAGGACTTTTAAAATGGCTGTAAATAATTTTTTAATTTCTGGTTTTTTTAAAGTGCCCGCTGGTCTCTGTGGTTTAATCCCAGCATAAAAACAAGATTCATCAGAATAAATATTACCTAGCCCAGAAATTAATTTCTGATCCAACAATAACTGCTAAACTCGCATTTTCAATGGCTTTATGGGTTTGATATAAATCAATATCTTTAGGATAACCTCCGGGGGAAGTAATAACGATATCTGCTAAC
>JAPLWR010000016.1:0-7665 GCA_026396495.1 Candidatus Magasanikiibacteriota bacterium
CAGTTGATACTCATGCGCCAGTTGTCTCTAACGTCACCGCCTCACAAGATGCCAGCGCGGATACTTTTACCTTTCATTATGATGTTAGTGAAGATGCTGGTAATGCCACCATAGTTTTAGCAATTTCTTCCGATGGCGGGTCTACTTGGATAGTGCCTATAACTTCTGCTGTTGGTGATGTAGGATCAGTCGTGCCAGGTGCGGGTAAAACTATCACTTGGAATGGGGCAACAGATTATAATAATCAAGAAAAAAATAACCTGCAAATTAGAATTACGGCTACGGATCAATTTAGTAATAATAGCAATCTAGCTTCAGCTAATTTTTCTTTGGACACTAAAGCCCCGCGGGTTACTAGTGTTAGCGCGGTGGAAACATTGGGTGGGACAAACGTAGTGGTCACTTATACTTTAGCGGATCAAAATAATTCTTTGATAGAAATGGATATTTCGGCTGATGGCGGTACTAATTGGAATGTAATTTCCACAAGTGTGAGCGGTGATGTGGGTACGGGAGTTACGGGTGGATCAAAAACAATTACTTGGAATGCTAAAACAGATTATCCTAATCAAACTCTTAATACGATGAAAGTGCGTGTGAGAGGTCGTGATATTTTTAATAATCAATCAGCTAATACTAACTCTTCTAATTTTTCTTTAGATACTTTGAATCCAGCGGTTAATGTCACGGCAGATTTACAGACTCAACCTAATGCCGGAGACACTACTGCTTTGATTGGTGGGTCATTTACGGAGGTTAATCCTGGCACTAATGTTTTTTATCTAGATTTAAATGGGGGCGGATATGGTAATGGAACTACTGGTACAGCTAACACCGCTAGTCCTTCTAATCAAGCCACTATTGTGGGAGCTACTTTAGATGGAAACGATTATATTTCTAAAGTGAAGATTACTCATACTGATGACTATGGTCAAACAGTGGATAATGAAAATACTCTACCAGCCACGTCTTATAAGTATGTTAAACCTCATACTCCCTCTGCACCAACAGCGGATAATCCTGGTGTAGGAACGGTTGATGTCACTGTTAATAAAAATCCTGCAGAAACAGATGGCTTGGAATATGCTATTTATGAAACTTCACAAGATAAGTATGTCCAAGCTAACGGAACTTTGGGGGCAACAGCTGTATGGCAGAGTTTAGGGACTGGAGTGGGGCAATGGGGGAACAGTAGTGGTATTTCTGGAAAAATAAATGTCAATGGTTTGGCTACTCACTCTTATCTTTATCAATTTAAAGTCAAATCTCGCAATACCTCGGATATTAGTCACGCCCCTTCCTCGGAAAGCGCTTTATCTAATGGTGCTTCTTCTCAAAATCAATCTCCGCGTATAACCATCAATACAACCAATCAAACAACCGACGGTTCAAAATATGTTTCTATCAGTTATGATGGTTATGATTTGGAAGCAGAAAATGTTAATTTAACCAGCTATCAATATTCTACTAACGGAACTACTTGGGTTACAATGACCGAGAAAACAGGGGTGGGAAGCGATGGTAAAACCAACTTATCTTTTGGTAATAGCGGTAATGGTAACCTCCATGATTTTATGTGGGATGTGGGTAGTGATTTGCCCAACACTCAAGACGATACAGTTTACGTTAGGTTGCAAGGTAATGATGGAACCTCTTCTGGTAATTTAGAAGTTTCTAGCGCTTTTATAGTTGACACCAAAGCACCAGTAGTAGCCTCAGTAGTTGGTTTGCAGGTGACGGGCTCTGATAATGTGACAATTACTTACAATTTGACCGACGTCTCTAATTCCTCGGTAGAATTACAAATTTCTGATGATGCGGGTGCAACTTGGAACATCGCCACCAGTTCTGTTAGTGGGGATATTGGTGGTGGAGTAATACCGGGCAATGGCAAGAGTATAACTTGGAATGCTGGAGTTGATTTTACTAATCAAGAACAAAGTGATTTGCGAGCTAGAGTCCGGGCTGTTGACTCTTTTGGCAACGCGGGAACTTTTACTTCTTCTAGTAATTTTTCTTTAGACACCAAAGCCCCGACGGTTTCTAACGTGGTTGCGGTTCAAAACTTAGGAGCCAATACAGTAGCTGTTACTTATACTTTAGCTGATGCTAATAATTCTACTGTAGCGATAGATATTTCTGAAGATAATGGTTTGACTTGGGGAGTAATTGACACTAGCGTCACCGGTGATATTGGTCCGAATGTAACACCGGGTAATAAAACATTTACTTGGGATGCGGCGGCTGATTTCCCCAATCGTGATCAGGGCAATATGAAAATTAGAGTTCGGGCGACTGATGTTTATAGCAATGCCAGCGGTAATATAGAATCAGCGGCTTTTAATGTTGACACTAAAGCGCCAGTAGTTACTAATGTTTCTGGTAGTCAATTAAGTAGCTCTCGGTTGGTGTCTATTAATTATGATTTAACTGATTCCAGTTTGGTTAATATCCAAATTGACCTCTCTAACGACGGCGGGGTCACTTGGACAGTGACTGATACCAGTGTCACGGGAGATATTGGTAGTGGTATTACCCAAGGCAATAATAAAGTAATTATTTGGAATGCTGGTACGGATTTTAATAATCAGGATCAAAATGACATGAGAGTCAGGGTTAGGGGATTGGATCCTTATAATAATTCTAGTGGTAATATTGAATCAGCTAACTTTAGTGTGGATACCAAAGCCCCTGTCATAGCGACCGCTGCGGATTTAACCGCCCAACCTAATGCTGGTGACAGTACCGTTACTATTTTGGCCGCCTTTACCGAGTCCAACCCCAAGACCAATGAATTTTTAGTAGCTATTAATGGTGGCGCTTATTCTGCTACCACTACGGGCGATTCTAATACGGCCAGTCCTTCGGTTCAAGCAACAGGAGTGGGGGCGGTTTTAAATGGCAACGATTACATTTCTAAAGTAAAAGTTTTGGAGACTGACGATTATAACCAATCGGTTCTTAGTGAAAACACCTCTCCGGCAGTGGCTTACAAATATGTTAAACCATATACGCCTCCAGCGCCTACAGTAAATAATCCGCAAAATACAGCAGTTGATGTAACTATTAATATTGCTACCGGTGAGGCCAGTAATTTACAATATGCTATTTATGAGGCCTCTACTAATAGGTTTGTTCAAGACAATGGTAGTCTGGGTGTAACAGCTGTTTGGCAGACTTTGGGCACAGGGGCTGGTCAATGGGGCAATTTAAGTGGAACTAGTGGAAAGATTAGTGTGACCGGGCTGACAACTCCCGTGGCCAATTATAATTTTAAAGTTAAATCCCGTAATCCTTCTGATTCTGGGCACGCCGTTACGAGTGAAAGTAATCTATCTTCTTCGTCCGCAATTAGTAACACCGCGCCTACTATTGCTATTGTGAGTGCCGCTCAACAAGCCGGCACTAATTATGTTTTAATCAATTACACTGGTACTGATCTACAAAATGACACTAATAATTTATCTGCTTACGAATATTCTACCGATAATGTGACCTGGGCTACCATGACAGAAAAAACCACTGGCGCAGGATCAAATGGTGTGAGCGGCCTGATCTTTGCTTCTACAGGTAGCAGTTTTATCTTTGCCTGGGATGTGGGCACTGATTTACCCAATACAGAAGATGCTACTGTTTATGTTCGTTTAAAATCAACTGATACGTTGGTAGATAGCAATTTGGCTGTTTCTTCGGCTTTGGCAATCGATACTTTAGGTCCCGTGGTTTCTAATATTAATGTTTCTCAAAACCCCAATTCCAGTTTTGTCAATGTTGGTTATAATTTAGCTGATAATTCCGGTGGTAGTATCACTGTAGAACTTTTAATTTCTGATGATAATGGCGCCACTTATACTGTGGCCACTTCCACTCTAGCTGGTGATATTGGGGGAGGTGTCTCGGCTGGCGTTAGTAAGGCTATAACTTGGGATACCAGCGTTAATTTTTCTGGCCAGGAACAAAGTTCAATGAAACTAAAAATTCGCGGACGTGATACTTATGGTAATTTAGGAAACTTTACTGAGTCTTCTTCTTTTGTTGCAGATAACAAAGCCCCGGTTGTTTCCTCAGTCACAGCTTCTCAAACAGCGGGCTCTTCTAATGTAAGTGTTAATTATACTTTGGCAGATCTATCCTCTTCGGGAAACTTGGTAGAGTTTGGTGTTTCGTCAGATGGCGGTGCTACCTGGACGGTAGCTACTACTTCGGTGAGTGGGGAAGTTGGAACCGGACAAACTACCGGGTCCAAAACTTTTGTTTGGAACGCGGGAACTGATTTTACTGATCAATATCAAACAGATATAAAAGTTAGGGTGAGAGCTAAAGATTATTTTGGCAACCAAGGTTCCTTTGTCAGTTCTGCCAATTTTATTTTAGATACTTTGGGACCAGTAGTAACTAATGTGGCTGCTGTTCAAACTGCGGCGACAGAAAATTTTGTCATCACTTATGATTTAGCAGAAAATTCTGGAGCGTCTAATGTAGATTTACAAATATCATCTGATGGCGGCGCCACTTGGACTGTAACTTCTGCTTCTGTTACAGGTGATGTGGGGGCGGGGATAACTGCTGGAGCTAATAAAACCATTACTTGGAACGCAGGGGCTGATTTTAATGGTCAGGAGCAGACTGATATGAGAGTAAGAATTAGAGGCAAAGACAGTTTTAATAATCAAGGTTCTTATTTCTCGTCCACTGATTTTGCTTTAGACACCGGGGCCCCCGTCGGTTTAGCCTCTTTAAGCAAATTTTCTTCTACTACCAGTACCGTCACTTTAACTTGGGCCAACGGAGTGACTGATGCTAATTTTGATCATTATGAATTATGGTATGGCTCAGTAGAAAATGACGTTGTTAATGCTACTGGCACAGCTTCTCGTTGGTCTACCAGTAATGATGCTAATTTATCTAATATTTTAACCAACACCACTGTAATCACAGGTTTAAATGTGACAGATAATTTTTATGTGAAGATATTTGCAGTAGACAATTATAATAATATTTCCACTACTGCTCATATAAATATTTTTTCTGCCGCTCCTACTCCTGAACCAGCACCAACCCCTGTTATCATCCCAGCTACTGGTGGTGGAGGTGCTCCGGCCCCTATCGTTCCAATCAAACTATCTAAACCAATTTTAACCCCATTAGAATCTCCTACTAGAAGTACACAAGTTGTTATTAGAGGAGTAGCTCCTTCTAGATCTCGTATTGATCTGTATGATAATGGAATTTTTGTGGCGAGATTAATTTCCGTTTCCTCTAATGACGGCATCTTCAGTCAGCCCTTTACTTTTAATACCGGTAATCATTCTTTAGTAGTGGTTGCAGTAGACTTTAATAATAATTCTAGTGATCCATCTGGTCCAGTAAATTTAAATATTACTACCTTAGCGCCTGCTGCTCCACTAATTTTCTCTCCTAAAAATAATGATGCTATTTCTGGTAATGAAGTAGTCATAGTTGGTGGAGCTGTCCCTTCCGGTGTTGTTGATGTGACTTTAGGAGGCGCAACTTATAGTGCACCAGTTAATACAGATGGCGCTTGGCAATTAGTCTTACCTAATGTCAATCAATTATCTAATGGCTTTCATGCGTTAACTATTAGAGCTACTGATTTAGCGGGAAATATTAGTCCTAATACTACTCTTACTTTGAATAAGGTTGCGCAAATTATCCCAGCCGTGACAGCTCCGGGTGTAACTTTATTACCGGGTGCAGTAGGTGGAGCCTCAGGAGCTTTGACTGGTCCAGCTGCTTTGGCACCTATTACTTTAACAGAATTGCCCATTCCGCCAGTTAAATTGATTGAAGAAACAGCCGGGGCTGTAGAGTTGGCGGCGTTACCAGTACCTAATGTATCTAATGTACAATTTACTGTGTCAGCAAATCAACCAAACTTAATTGCTTTTGCGGGTACAGCTTTGCCAAATCAAGATGTGTTAGTCTATATTCATAGCGATCAGGCCTTAATTTATCGCACGCGTGCTAATAATGTGGGTGCTTGGAGTTTTGCTCATGATCAAAATGTGACAGAGCTAACCCCAGGAGAGCATTCTATTTATGCCGTGGCTGTAGATACCAATGCTCAGGTTAAGAGTCGTCCAAGCGCAGTATCTTTCTTTACTGTGAAAAAAAGTTTGTGGGTGACAATTTTTAATTTGTTGAATTTGCCAACCACCATCGTTACTGTTATAATCTTATCTATAACTATTTTCTGGCTTTATCGCTTAAAGAAAAAAGGAGCGCTGGCCGCCTAATATTTTTATGTCTGAAAAAAAGAAAATTTTGCTTATTGTGGAGGATGAAATATCTTTATTGAAAATTTTACAAGAGGAATTTTCTAAAGAGGGTTTTGATGTTATAACAGCTATAGATGGTGTCAGTGGTTTGGATCTAGCCTTAACTAAGCGTCCGGATTTAATTTTATTAGATCTAATTTTACCCAAAATGGATGGTCTGAGCTTATTAAGAGAATTAAGGAAGGACTCTTGGGGTATGGATGTACCAGTAATAATTCTTTCCAATTTAAGTGATGCAGAAAAAATTAGTGAAGCTTCGGAGCACGAGGTGTTTGATTATTTAGTTAAGGCTGATTGGAAATTGGAAGATGTAATTAAAAAGGTTAAAAATAAGTTAAAAGTAGCTTAAAATAAAAATAAAGCACCCCCAAAAATAGGGGGTGCTTTATTTTGCTTAAATAAATTTAAGATGGTATAATATTGGTGATTTAATTTTTAGAATATGTTTTATTTAAGCGAAATTATAGGTGCCGTTGTAAAAGATAGCTCTGAAACTATCGTGGGTAAAGCCACAGACTTGATTGTAGAACAAAAAGCAGGTGTTTACTCACCCCTAGTTTATCTTTTGGTTAAAAATAAAAAAACCAAGGAAATTGTTTGGGTCCCTTTTAAATATGTGGAAAATTTAGGTCAGGTTGTCATAACTTTAAAAACCTCCTTTTCTAGTATTCCCAAAGTAGAGGCTAAAAAAGACTATCTTTTTCTTTATAACGAAATTTTAGATCAGCAGATCGTAGATACAGAGGGAGTGAGAATTGTACGTGTTAATGATTTAAAGTTGGGTCTTTTTCAAGAAAAAATTTGCGTTTTAGGTATAGACATAAGTTTTAGGGGTATTTTAAGGCGTTTGGGTCTGGGAAAATTAGATTTTTTAAATTTGTTTAAAGTTTATTTAATAGATTGGCGCAAAGCCCAGCCTATTCATGGGCATTTAAAAATAGATGCTTTGGCTGAAGGATTAGTAAAATTACATCCAGCTGATTTGGCCAATATTGTAGAAAAGCTTAATTTGAATGAGGGTATTTTACTTTTAAAAACTTTAGACAAAAATACTGCTGGTAGAGTTATGGAAGAAATTCAACCAGAAATTCAAAAGATTTTAGTGCAACGTTTAGGTTCAGAAGCTTCTGTTCAGGTGGTACAAAAAATGTCCATTGATGAATTAGTAGATTTAATGCAATCCCTTTCTCCAGAAGAATCAGAAGAAATTATCAAAAAATTGCCAGCTGATCTAAAAATTCAAAAAATTAAAAAGATGTTGTTGTATCCAGAAGATACGGCTGGTGGCTTAATGACTACTGAATTTTTATCGGCTAGCGATGATACTACAATAGAAGAGGCAACTAAAATGATTAGAGATCGTTTC
>JAPLWR010000016.1:7718-9903 GCA_026396495.1 Candidatus Magasanikiibacteriota bacterium
ACAAACAAAATAAATTTTTGGGAGTAGTCTCTTTAAGAAGAATATTGATTGCTGAAAAAAAACAAAAACTAGGAGAAATAAGAAAGCAATCGGAAGCACGTCCTGTGGTACATGTGGATCAGGATATTTTGGAAGTAGCTTCTGTTATTACTAAGTATAATTTATTTTCTGTCGCGGTAGTAGATGATGAACAAAAAATGTTAGGTATTATTACTGTTGACGATTTGATGCGCCACTTTTTACCTCGTGCCTAAAAATATGTTTTCTCGTTTGAAAAAAACTTGGCCAAAAATTTTATTCTTCTTTAGCGTTATAGGCCCAGGCATTATTGCGGCTAATGCAGATAATGATGCCGGAGGTATTAGTACCTATTCTATTGTAGGCGCTCATTTTGGCACAAACATGCTTTGGGCTTTGTTTTTGATCACTTTTTCTTTGGCCATCACTCAAGAAATGGGAGTGCGTATTGGTTTGACAACTCGTCAGGGTTTGGGCGGAATAATTCGTGAACGTTTTGGTGTACGCTGGACGGTTTTTGCCATGTTGACCATGTTGATTGCTAATTTAGGCACAATTGTGGCAGAGTTTGCTGGTATTGCCGCTTCTTTAAGTATTTTTGGTATCAGTAAATTTGTTTCTGTCTCTTTAGGTGTTTTAGTAGTTTGGCTGGTTCTGTCTAAAGGATCTTTTAAAATTGCGGAAAGAATTTTTTTAATTTTTTCTCTTTTTTATTTGGTTTATATTGTTAATGGATTTTTGGTGCATCCAGATTTTGGTGCGGCTATGGGAGCCTTAGTAACTCCTCATATACAATGGACCACTCCTTTTCTACTAACTTTAATTGCCATGATTGGTACCACTATCACTCCTTGGGGACAGTTTTTTATTCAGTCGTATGTAGTGGATAAAGGTTTAAATATTAAACATTATAAAATAGAAAAGATTGAAGTTTTTTTAGGAGCCTTTTTAACTAATATTGTTAGTTTTTTTATTATTGTTAGTACAGCAGCTACTTTATATAAACATGGAATTAGAATAGAAGATGCTAGTGATGCGGCCGTAGCCTTACGTCCTTTGGCTGGTCATTTTGCCGAGATTTTATTTGCTTTTGGTTTATTTTGTTCTTCAATGCTTGGTGCTTTTATTTTACCCACTACCACAGCCTATGCTTTATGTGAGGCTTTTGGTTGGGAATATGGATTTAATACTAAATGGAAAGACGCTAAAGCTTTTTATGGCATAATTTTATTGAGTTTAGTTGTGGCTGGGGTTATTGTTCTTTTGCCTGGGATTCCTTTGATAAGTGTGATGTTGTTTTCTCAAGATATCAATGGTATTTTGTTGCCGATAATTTTAATTTTTGTGATGATTATTATTAATGATAAAAAAGTGATGGGACAATATGTTAATAAGCGTTCTGGTAATATTATTGCTTGGTTAACAGTGCTGGGAATAATAGTTTTGACCATCTTACTTTTGTGGTTTACTATTTTTAAATAATGTTTGGTTGAATTTTTGTTATGAAAAATAGATCTTTAACTTATTTTGAAGCTGTGGCTGTTCTTCTTTGTGGTACTATCGGTGCTGGTATTTTAGGCATACCTTATGCTGTAGCTAAAGTAGGTTGGTCTTTGGGCATGATTTATATTATTTTGTTAGGTTTAATAATGTTAGGGCTTAATTTAATGTTGGGAGAAGTTGCTTTAAGAACTGGCCAGCCTATGCAATTAATTGGTTTTGCTGGGCGGTATTTGGGTAAGTGGGGCAAAAGGGTGATGGCTGTAACTAGTTTTTTTAGTGCCTTTGGTGCACTTTTGGCTTATATAATTGGGGTGGGTCAGATTTTGGAAGGAATATTTGGTGGGACTTCCTTTTTTTGGAGTGTAATTTTCTGGGCTTTGGCTAGCATTTTTGTTTATTTTGGTTTGGCCTTACTTAAAAAAGTGGATATTTTTTTAACCCTAATTATTTTGGGTGTCGTTTTGATTATTTCTTTTTTAAGTATTAAAGAAATACAATTACCACACTTACAAACTGCTTCTTTTGCTAATCTACTATTTCCTATCGGTGTTATTTTGTTTGCTTTTCAAAGTTCTTCAGCTATTCCTCAGGCCAAAAATATATTACCAACTGATCAAAAAAAATTAAAAAAAGCCATTATTTTTTCTAGTGTCATTATAACTGT
>JAPLWR010000016.1:9925-12594 GCA_026396495.1 Candidatus Magasanikiibacteriota bacterium
AAATTAAAAAAAGCCATTATTTTTTCTAGTGTCATTATAACTGTAACTTACATTCTTTTTTCCACAGCTGTCTTGGGGGTCACTGGTGTAGAAACTACAGAAGTGGCTACTCTGGGTTTGGGGAAAAAAATAGGAATGCATATTTTAATTTTAGCTAATGTTTTTGCCATGTTTGCTATGGGTAGTGGTTTTCTTAATTTAGCTGTAGCCATAAAAAATTCTTTTCTTTGGGATTATAAATTACCCCATTTAATTTCCTGGGTGTTAACTGCTTGTATACCTTTAGCTTTGTTTTTTTTAGGTTTTAGGAGTTTTATAAATACTATAGATTTGATTGGTGCAGTCTTTGGTGGAATTGTGGCTGTTTTAATAATTATAATTTACTGGCAGGCTAAACAAAAAGGGGATTTAGAGCCAAGCAAATATCACTTGCATCACACTCTTTTATTAAGCATAGTTATAATAGTTATTTATTTAATAGCAGCTATTTATAGTTTAATTAAGTAATCAGTATGAATAAAAATATCAAAGTTTGTATTTTAGGAACGGGTAGTATGGGTACTTCTTTAGCTAGGCTTGTTAGTAATAATGGCTACGAGGTAAAAATGTGGGGAATCGATAAGGAGGCAGTAGATAACATTAATAATTATCATGAGAACAAAAAATTTTTACCTGAGATTAAATTAAATAATAAAACAACTTCAACTTTGCAATTATCTGAGGCTTTGCAAGATTCAAAGGTAGTAATAGTAGCGGTACCCTCTCAAGTAGTGGATAAAGTTTTTAGTGAAGTCAAACTTTATCTTCAACCAGATCAAATCATTTTAAGTGCTTCTAAGGGTATAGAAATGGTTAGCGGTTTAACTATCTCCAATGTTATTAAAAAATACTTACCTCATACCGAGTATCATAATTTGGCTGTTTTAATGGGGCCTTTATTTGCTTCAGAACTTTCTACAGATGTTCCTACTGTTGGCTTGATAGCAGCTCCCAAGATTGCAACCTTTAAAATTTTAAAAAATATTTTACAGTCACCTACTTTTTTTGTGCGTTTTAGTAGTGATGTTTTGGGTGCAGAGTTGGGCGGCGCCTTAAAAAATGTTTATGCTATTATTTTGGGCGTATGCGATGGGTTAGGCTATGGTTGGAACACCAAATCAGCTGCTATGACCGCGGCCGTAAAAGAAATGGCCTTGGTCGGTCAGTATCTGGGTGGGAAAAAAGAAACTTTTTATGGTTTAGCTGGCCTAGGGGATTTATTAACTACTGGTTTTGGTGAAAAAAGCCGTAATCGTCGTTTTGGTGAAAAAATTTGCTCTGGTTCAAAAATAGAAGATGTCATTAAAGATATTGGTCAAGTAGTAGAAGGAGCCTCTACTGTTAAAGTGGTTTGTAGGTTGCTGGAAGGTAGTAATAAAAAAACACCGCTTTTAAATTCAGTAGCAGAATTAGTTAATGATCATAAGGATCCTTGCCAAATGATGCATAAAATTTTAGAAAAAGTTTCTTAGGTATGATGATTATCATTAATTCCATTTTACCAGTTTTTCTTTTAATTTTTTTGGGTTGGGCGTGTACTCGTACTGGTTTATTTAGTAAAAATCAGTCAGCTACTTTAAATAATTATGCTTATTACATTGCTCTACCTGTTTTAATTTTTCAAAGTTTAAGTAAGACAGACCTTGGTCACTTAATATCTTCTAAATTTGTTTTGGTTAATATTATAGCAGTGGTTTTAGTTGTCTGTTTGATTTTTGGGTTTGGTTCTATTTTTAAATTTAAAAAGAAATCTTTGGGAATGCTAACTGTGGCTTGTTTTTTGGGCAATGTAGCCTTTATTGGTATCCCTTTTCATCTTTTGTTATTTGGTCAAGAGGGGAGCATTTTATCTTCTTTGAGTGCTGCGGTTATCACTTTTCTAGCCTCTACTTTAGGTATTTATTTAATTGAGGGAGGTAAGTATGATTTGAATTCATTAAAAAATAAATTATCTTTTTTAAAACAAATAGTACTTAAACCGATTGTTTTGGCCGTTGTAATTTCTTTAATTTTTTCTTTATTTAAAATTAATTTGCCTAGCCCCTTAGAGAAAGTTTTAGAAATAATTGCCGCCTCCACAGCTGCGGTTTCTTTATTTGCGGTAGGAATTTTTATTTATGGCAATTCTTTAAAAGAAAAATTAGGCCTAACTCTATTATTAAGTTGTGGCTCTTTAATATTAATGCCCCTAATTGCTTGGATTGTTACTTTGCTTCTCCCTCTTAATAAAATGGAAACAGCCGTGACTATTTTACAAGCTGGTATGCCACTAGCTACCATGAATTTTATTTTTGCTCATCAATTTCATATTGAGGAAAAATTAATTGCTAATACAATTTTGTTAAGTACTGTTTTGTCTGCCATTACCTTGCCCCTTCTTGTTTGGTTACTAGTTTAATTATATGAAATATTTAATTTCTTTAGATATTGGGACATCTTCTTTGCGGGCCATTTTGTTTAATGAAAAATTAGAAGTAGTTAAAATAGTTCAGGAAGAAATATCCTCCTTTTATCCTTTTCCAGGCTGGGTGGAACAAGATCCTAATGAGCTATGGCAAAAAACTAGTAGTGTTTTAAAAAGAATAGCTAAAGATGTATTAGATAAAAATGAAAAGATCGAAGGCATTAAT
>JAPLWR010000016.1:12635-17644 GCA_026396495.1 Candidatus Magasanikiibacteriota bacterium
AATCAAAGAGAAACCATCATTGCTTGGTCAAAACAAACCGGACTGCCAATCTATAAGGCTATAGTGTGGCAAGATAGGCGCACCTCATTGTTTTGTGAAAAGTTAGAAAAACAGGGTAAAGGTCAAATGATTTATAAAAAAACAGGTTTGCGTTTGGATCCCTATTTTTCCGCTTCTAAGATTAATTGGATTTTAAATAATGTCAAGCAGGCAAAAAATTTAATTAAAAATAATGATTTATTAGTGGGAACTGTTGATACCTGGCTAATCTGGAAATTAACTAATGGTCAAAATCACTTAACAGATGTTTCTAATGCCAGTCGTACTATGTTATTTAATATTAATTCTTTAGAGTGGGATAAAGAATTAATAAAAATTTTTAATATTCCTCAAGCAATTTTACCTAAGGTGATTTCTTCCGCAGATAGCAAACAGAATTTTGGTTTGATTAACTTAAGCGGGCAAGAAATTCCTATTTTGGCTGTTTGTGGTGATCAAACTTCTGCTCTGTATGGTGAGCAGTGTTTTAAAATGGGGGATACAAAAGCTACTTTTGGAACAGGCGGATTTGTAGTTGTTAATGCCGGAAAAAAGATAAAATTAAGTAATTCCAAACTAATTACTACAGTAGGTTGGAGGATAAATAAAGAAACAATTTATGCTTTGGAGGGTAGCATTTTTCAAAGCGGGGGATCTTTGAAGTGGCTACGAGATAATTTGGGTTTGTTTAAAGATTATGAAGATATCAATTCTTTGTCTAAACAAGCTAAAGATTCTCAAGGTGTTTATTTAATACCAGCTTTTGTGGGACTAGGAGCTCCTTATTGGTTACCTAAGGTGCATGGGTTAATAACCGGTTTGACTCATCAAACGCAAAAAGGACATCTAATTAACGCTGCAATTGAAGCCGCAGCTTTTCAGGTTAATGATCTTTTAGAAATTATTAAAAAAGATTATAACTTAAAAATTACTAAAATTAAGGTTGATGGTGGGTTAACTAAGAATCCTTACTTATTACAGTTTCAAGCTGATATTTCTAATGTGTTGGTGAGTAAGTCTGAAAATGAAGAAATGACTGCCCGGGGAGTGGCTTTAATGGCGGCTAAAATTTTAAATTGGTCGCCACTCTCTTTTTTCTCAAATGATCATTTTAAACCTTTAATGACCTCCACCATAAGAAAAGAGAAATTAGTGGGTTGGGAAAAAAATTTAGCTTTGGCTTGCCATAATACATAAATTTATGGTATGATTAGTATGAAATTTCATACTAATCATACCAATATATATGTCTAAATTTAATTCTGTCTGTCCCAAGTTCGCTGGTACAACCACTTTAGGTGAAAGAGGTCAGATAGTTATTCCTAAAGAAATTCGTCAGGCTTTAAAATTGCAAGATGGTCAAAAATTTATTGTCGCTGTCCACAATGGAGCGATTATTTTAGTATTGGAAAAACAAATGCAAAAAATTTTTAGTCACTTAACAAAAATTTTAAATAAATAAATATGCGTTTTTTAAATAAAAAAAATATTATTATAGCGGTAGTTATACTTTTAGTTATTGCTGTAATTGTTTGGAAGCAAACTTCTACTGTGCCTAAAGAAATTACCACCGCCTTGGTAACTAAAGGAGAACTTATCCAGTCTGTGGAACCGTCTGGTTCTGTAAAATCTAAAACAGAAATAAATTTAAATTTTGATACTGTGGGTAGGATTGCTAAGATTTTGGTGAAAGTGGGTGATCAAGTAAAAGAAAAACAGTTACTAGCTAATCTAGATAGTAGAAATTTAGATTCGGCTGTTAATCAAGCTAGCGCAGATTTAGCTAGAGCCCAAGGTAATTTATCTTCTTATTTGGCAGGTTCTACTCCAGAGGTAATTGCTCAGTATGAGGCCGATGTACAAAAAGCTGAAGCAAATTTAGATAAATCCAAAATTGATTTAAATAATTTAAAAGCTAGTTTAGAGCAAAATTATAAAAATGCCTATACTAATCAAATAAATAATTTACAAGGCTCAATCACTCCTATAGAAACTGCCATGACTGATATGGATTCTATTTTGGGTTTAGAAAACATCTATGCTAATGATGTTTTTGATAAGGCTATAATTAATTTGGATAATTCATCTTTTTATTTTGCCAGTGCGACTAAGAGCTTTACTACTTCTCGCATCTATTTAAATGATGCTAAATTAGCTGTTAACGCTTTGACTTCTAATAGCGCCTTGGAATTGATAGATTCGGCCACTCTTAAGGTTAAGATGGCTTTAGAGGCAGTGGCAGTGGCTTTATCTGACACGTGGACAGTATTAGATAAAATTGATGTTTCTAACCCCAACAACTCTATTTCGGTGTCTACTATTAATTCTAGTAAGATTACTATTGATACTGATCGAGCTTCTGTCACAGCTAAAAAAACAGTGGTGTTAGGTGGTGAACAAAATATTGCTTCGGCTAAATTAAATTTTGGTTTGGAAGCTGGTTCCTCGGCTGCTTCTCAAGTGTCTCAGTATGAAGCTAATGTTAAAATTAGTGAAGCTACTCTTAAAGCCGCTCAAGCCGCTTTGGATTCTAAAGAAGCTCCACCTCGTCAAGTCGATTTGGAATCTTATCGTGCCGCCGTACAATCGGCCGGAGCAAGTCTTTTAGCAGCCGAGGCTAATCGTAGTAAAGCATTTATTTATGCTCCTGTGAATGGTGTGATAACTCAAAAAAATAATGAAGTTGGAGAAAGCAATTCCACTGCCAAACCAGTTTTAGTTATGTTAGCTGATTCCGATTACGAAATAGAAGTAAATGTAGCGGAATCTGATATTGCCAAAGTGCAGCTCAGTCAAATTACCGATATTACTTTAGATGCTTTTGGCGACGATCATATTTTCAAGGGTAAAGTAATGATGGTTGATCCAGCAGAAACCTTAATATCTGATGTGGTCTATTATAAAGTAAAAATTTCTATTGATAAGGATGAAAGTTTAAAAACCGGACAAAATATCACAGATCAACATTTAAAAGATATCAAATCAGGCATGACTGCTAGCGTGACAATTTTTACTAATCGTAAAGACGGTGTTTTAATTATTCCGGAAAGAGCTGTTATTGCTAAAGATAATAAAAAGTTTGTTAGAGTTTTAGTTGATAAGAAAAAACAAACCATTGTAGAAAAAGAAGTCCAAACAGGTTTGCGTGGTAATGAGGGGATGATCGAAATAGTTTCAGGTCTTAACGAAGGCGAGGAAGTGGTGACTTTTATTAAAAGCTAAGGATTAACTACAATCTTTTTAGAGAAAACTATGTCTTTAATTAAAGTAGAAAATTTGTGTAAAGATTATAAAAATGATGAAGTCTTGACTCCTGTTTTACATCATCTTAATTTTGTAATTAATAAGGGTGAGTTTGTAGCTATAATGGGGCCATCTGGTTCCGGTAAATCAACTCTGATGCATATTTTAGGGTTGTTAGATCGTCCTTCTTGTGGCGTTTACGAATTAGACGGCAAAGATGTCACAAAAATGAATGATGATGAGTTAGCTGATTTACGTAATCATAAAATTGGTTTTATTTTTCAGTCTTTTAATCTTTTACCACGTACTTCAGTTTTAGAAAATGTAAAATTGCCATTATTTTATAGTCATGTTCCAGTTAAAGAGCATAATGACAGAGCTAGAAAAGCTTTGGAGGATGTGGGTTTAGGAAAACGTTTAAGTTATCTTTCCAACCAATTATATGGTGGAGAAAAACAACGGGTAGCTATTGCTCGCGCTTTGGTTACAGAACCGGAAGTTATTTTCGCCGATGAACCAACTGGTAATTTAGATAGTAAATCCGGCGGGCAAGTGATGGAGATTTTGCAAAATTTAAATATAGAAAAAGAGCATCGACACACTGTAATTTTGGTGACACACGAAACTTACACTGCGGAATTTGCGGAAAGGATCATTCGTTTAAAAGACGGTGAAGTTTTAAGTGATGAAAAGGTTGTGGATAGAAAAAGAGCAAAAGATGGTTTAGTTAAGTAAACCATCTTTTACAATAAAATATGCTTATTATCCAGAATATACATTTAGTTACTGCTACTTTAACTAAAAATAAACGTCGTACTTTTTTAACGATGCTGGGTATTGTAATTGGTGTAGCAGCTGTGATTTTTATCAATTCTGTAGGGGCCGGGGCTCAGAGTTTAATTTTTAATCAGATTAAAAGTGTGGGGTCTAATTTAGTTGGAATTTTGCCAGGTGGCAGTGAAGAAGAGGGTCCGCCCGCTTCGGTTATGGGTATTATTATAACAACCCTGACTTATGACGATGCGGAAGCTATTGCCAGTCGCAT
The DNA here is from genome assembly GCA_026396495.1 of Candidatus Magasanikiibacteriota bacterium. GTDB lineage: Bacteria > Patescibacteriota > Patescibacteriia > Magasanikbacterales > UBA10003 > GWC2-40-17. The sequence continues at coordinate 16,963 of JAPLWR010000016.1, forward strand.
CCCTCATATTGATGCCGTCTCCTCTTACGTTTCTGGTAGTGCTACTGTCTCTTGGAGATCAGAATCCATTGATACCAGTTTTACTGGTACTACAGCATCCTATACTCAAGTAGAAGATACCCAAGTGGCTGAAGGGAGATTTTTTACTAAGGATGAAGAAAAAGATCTAAGTAAGGTTTTAATTTTGGGTAGTCAGGCCAGAATAGATTTGTTTGGCGACCAGAATCCAGTTGGTGAAACAGTAAGATTGAAAAAAGAAACCTTTAGGGTTATTGGGGTGATGAAGAAACGAGGTTCCTCTGGTTTTCAAAGTTATGATAGCCAAGTTTTTATTCCTTTACACACGGCTCAAAAAGTGTTGCTAGGAATTAATCATGTGTCTTTTATTAGGGCAAAGGTTGATAGTGAAAAAAATATAGATGATGTAACTGAACAAATAAAACAGCTTTTAGGAGAAAGACATGATATTTCTAATCCCACCCAAGATGATTTTAGTGTTAGGAATCAAGCTCAGTCGCTTCAAATTTTAGGTTCTGTCACTGATGCCTTACGTTTATTTATGACAGCTATTGCTGGTTTGGGTTTATTAGTAGGGGGAATTGGTATTATGAATATTATGTTAGTGGCTGTAAATGAAAGAATTAGAGAAATTGGTTTGCGAAAAGCCGTGGGAGCTACTTAT
>JAPLWR010000001.1 GCA_026396495.1 Candidatus Magasanikiibacteriota bacterium
AGTGTGATTACTCTTTAGATATGGGGATTCAAGAAGTGTTAAAAGCTTGTCCTATTATAAAAAATTCTAACATTCCGTTCTCTGATATTTAAATGAAACAACTTGACGTCTTATTTATAGAGCCTAACTCCGCAAAAGAGGCATATCAGGAACTTAGTCATAATTTTTCTGCTATAGAAACTCCTACATGGTGTCTTTTATTGGCTCAAAGTGTCCGTTCACAAGGATATGAGCCAGCTATTCTTGATTGCGTCGCCGAAAAATTAACGATAGAGCAATCTGTCTTGAGAATAAGAGAAGCCAATCCACGATTAGTTGTATTTGTAATGTACGGGCAAAACCCAAACTCAGGTACAACAAATATGATTGGCGCGAATAAATTGGCGGCAAAATTAAAAGAATCATATCCAGAGTATCCCATTTGCTTCGTTGGGACACATGTTACTAATCAGTTAAGTAAGGTAAAAGGAATAGGATATAAGGAAGATTTTGGCTCATGGAGCGATGATATCCCAAAATTAATTATAAATCCCCCAGAGCGCATCGTGCCGCAAGAAAGAATTAATGTAGACTTGCCTGGATACGCCTGGGACCTACTGCCATACGATAAGACACCTTTTGACTTGTATAGGTCTCATTTCTGGCACGGAGGATTTGTCGACGAAAATAGAACTCCGTTTGCGGCGATTTATACTTCTTTAGGATGCCCTTTTTCCTGCCAGTTTTGTGTCATAAACATTTTAAACAAAGAAAGTAATCAAGATAATATTACTGCTGCCGACTCCCCAGGAATTCGTTATTGGAGCACACAGTTTATTTTAAAAGAATTTGAAAAACTTGCATCTTTTGGAGTAAAGACGGTGAGGATTTCCGACGAAATGTTCTTTTTAAATAAAAATCATTTTGAGCCACTGTTAAATGGTATTATAGAAATTAAAGCTGATTTTAATATGTGGGCTTATGCAAGAATAAACACGGTCCAAGAAAAATATTTAGATTTATTTAAAAAATCTGGAGTAAATTGGTTAGCTTTGGGTATCGAAGCTGCAAACCAGAACGTCAGACTTGGAGTTTCTAAAGGTAATTTTAAAGATTTAAAAATTAGAGATGTGGTTAAATCAATTCGAAAGCATGATTTAAATATCATCGCCAATTATATCTTTGGATTTCCCGATGACAGTAAAGAGACATGCCAACAGACGTTAGATTTAGCTTTGGAGTTAAATACAGAGATGGTAAACATGTATAACTGTCAAGCTTTACCTGGGTCGGCAATTTATTTAGACGCCAAAAGAAAAGGTATTTTACCAAAAACTTTACAAGGATATGCTTTTTTATCTTATGAAAGCGAGCCCCTTCCGACAAATTCAATGACGTCTGCTGAAGTCCTTAAATTTCGCGACGACGCTTGGTATAAATATTTTTCTAATTTGAATTATTTGAATTTAGTTACATCTAAATTTGGGGATAAAGCGCGAAAAAACGTTGAAACTTTGAGTATGATTAAATTAAAAAGAAAACTTTTGGGCGATTTATGATAACCGAACTTACATCACAAAACTTGATTGATTTTGAGAATGATATTTGTAAATGTTTTGAAAATAAACAAATTCGTGCGCCTATCCATATTGATAACGGGAACGAGGACGAGTTAATCAAAGTATTTCAAAGCGTCAAAGAAGATGATTGGATTTTCTGTAATTGGCGCAGCCACTATAAAATGTTATTAAAGGGGGTTCATCCATTTAAATTAAAACAAGCAATTTTAGATGGTAAGTCTATCTCTCTTTGTTTTCCTGAACATCGGGCGTTTTCTTCCGCTATCGTTGCAGGGTCATTACCTATAGCTGTCGGCGTCGCGATGTCTATCAAACAAAAAGGAGGAATGAATAAAGTTTATGTCTTCGTCGGAGATATGGGAGCCGAGACTGGAATGATGTGGGAATGTTTTAAGTATTCTTTTAATAATCATTTGCCGATTAAATTTATCGTTGAGGATAATAATAAATCTGTGGTGACAAATACTAGAAGAACATGGGGTAAAGATATTCTTACTTTTGATGGAATGAATAGTGAAATGGTTTATCATTTCAAGTACTCTTCAATCTTCCCTCATGCCGGGACCAATGCTGGCCGGATACAATTTTAACTATGAAATATCGAGATGAACTTATTCGGTCGATGACGATGCTCGGGCAACATCCCGACACGGTCTTCTTGGGGCAGGCGGTCGAAGCTGAAGGGACAAGCATGAGTTCTACTTTATGCGGCGTTCCTAAAGAGAAACTAGTCGAGTTCCCAGTTGCCGAGGACTTACAAATGGGCGTGACCAATGGACTAGCTCTAGATGGACGAATCCCGGTGCCGATTTTTCCTCGCTGGAATTTTCTTTTACTTGCTACTAATCAATTAGTCAACCATCTAGATAAATTACCAGAGTACTCTGGTTATCACACTAAAGTAATCATTAGGGTAGGAATAGGTTCTGAAAAACCCCTTCATCCGCAATGCCAACACGTCGGCGATTTTACTGACGCATTTCGACTAATGCTAAAAAATATAGAAGTAATTCGGCTAGACGAACCAGTGCAAATTTTTCCATCATATAAAAAAGCATTAGAAAGAAGTGATGGCAAATCTACTATACTTGTCGAATGGAGTGATTATTACAATGAAAAATAATATATGAAACTAAGTTTTATCCTAGCTACTAATAGAAAACCATCTGAATATGCCGATATTACTATTAATAGTATAAATCAATTTTCTTCAGGGTTCGATTACGAAATTTGTGTTTATTCGCAAGAAAGGGTCGCCGGTGAAAATGTTGTATGGATTAAAGAAGAAGAACAAAAAGGGCCAATTATAGCGATTAATTATTTAGCGACTCACTGTTCTGGAGATTATATTATCCAAATAGTTGATGACCACATCCTGATTAATCATATCCGACCAACCATCGACGTGCTAGAGAGTAGCGATAGATTATACAAAATCTGCTCCCTGCATCCGGGAAATTTTTGTGGTAACCCTATAAAAGGGCAATTATGCGGAACAAAGAATATTGATTTTGATGTCCCATATTATCCATTATGTAGATTTCCAGTTTTGCACAAGTCTGTCTTGCCGGTTCTTGATAATTGTTTGTACAATACAAACTTTATTTATCATGGCGCAGATATATGGTTAGGATATTATTTAGGAATAAAAGGATGTCCAAGTTTTGACGGTCCGACGAGTGTCCGAGCGCACAATCCAACAAAATATTTAAAATATGAAGCTGAAGACTGCGACACATGTAGATTATTAATGAAAGAATCGACGATAAATAATATTCCTTATAATTTTAAACTAGTTTGATATGACAAAAAAAATATCTTACATTCTTCCCACAAACAGAACTATTTCATTAGAGAATTCTTCATTAAAAACTGTCTTGGCATTACCAAAACACGATAAAGAAATCATCATCATTTGTCCAAAATCTGCCGTTAATCCAGATTTAGAAGGCGTTTATAAATTTCATAATATTAAAATTTTAGAAGATAAACATATGGCTGGTGCATGTAAACCGTCTAACGACGGGTACAAAATCAGTGATGGAGACTATATAGCAATTATGTGTGATGACGTTGGATTTCCGATAAATTTTTTAGATATGCTAGATTTTATGGCATCTGAGCATGTTCAAAAAAAACGATTTAAAATGTCAAATTCCATGTGGGATGGCGGACCTGGATTATTAACTTATGGTCATGACGATTTAGCAGACGGTGTTAGTAGATGGTGGCCACCTCCTCGCCCAATCTTTCCGGATTCATTTTATCCATATAGTGTCATCCCACTGCCATTTTATAGTAGAGAAACCATCGAAAAAGAATTAGGTGGGATATTATACCATCCAAAATTCAAACACCATTATTGTGACCATTGGTCTGGATTTTATGTTTCGAAGAATGAGACTTATAAACCGTTCGAATGGAGATGCCCGACCATTCATTACATTAATTTAAAAAATATATCTAAAATGAATTCTTTCCACGATAAAGAAGACGAACGGACTTTGATAGATTTAGTTTCTTCGTTTAAAGTTGGAGAAACGTCCTATCACTAAATTAAAAATAAGCGTATGAAAATTAAAAATAAGAAGATATTAATAACTGGTGGAACTGGCATGATAGCTAGGCCGCTTGTGGAAATGTTATATAAAATGGGCAATGAGTTGACTATCGTG
>JAPLWR010000037.1:0-6194 GCA_026396495.1 Candidatus Magasanikiibacteriota bacterium
ATTTAGGCCCTTTAAACTTTTTAACCAACCAACAAAATTATCTAAAAAATTTAGAGGACAAACAAGCCAACCAAAAAATTCTTTCCCTTACTCCACCACTCTCTTCCATCTCCGCGCCTTATCGCCTCTTGCCTAATCTTTCTAATAGACCCAAAGCTTATGTAAACAAGCTCACTTTCTTAGGCAAAAAACATTTGTCCACCCAGGATTTTTCTTTACCTAGTGACACAGAATATTTGCTAATTGACTCAGCTGATATGATTGAATACTATTTACATTTTACTAATCGTGCACAACTCTCTCCTATGTATTGGGACGGAGCAAAACGCTTACGAGAAACTGTTGAAAGGCTAAAATTATACCCAATTTTTCAAAGTGATTCTTTAATCCTCTACTCTCAAAAAAATGTCCTGAGTTACTATCCATATTCCATTTTTTCCAACACTTCTATTTTCCCAGCAGATTTTGTGGCACAAGAACAAACCTGGGGAGATATTAAATTTAAAGGATATGAATGGACTGGCGGAAAGGAAATCAATTTGTTTTTTATTAATAACGCCCAACAGACAGATAATTATTTTTTCAAATTTTCTAGTTTTGATTCACAAGGTAAAAAAACATGGAGTAAACTTTACCCTCCAGCCTACGGCCTTTTGCCCACCCATGATTGGCCTCTTAACCAATTGATTGTTTTGAATCAACCCCTTAATTTCCCTCAAAAGACTAACCAGCTAATTATGGAATTGGTAAAAATAAAAGGAGATATAGATCTTGGGCCACTAAATGACACCCGTTTAGTAATTGATGAAGAAAAAATATTAGGCCAGATTGAGATTAAAACAATGCCCTAAACTTGACAAAAAGCTCTAGTTGTGTTATAGTGTAAACACAGGTTGATTGAAACCTTGAAAGTGTCTTGAACGCTTTTAATCTTCATTTAATCTCCTCGATTAGCTAAGGCTAGTTATTTCTTATTCTGAAACCGTTTCTGACGGTCTAAGAATCTCTAGTTTTAAACTCCAGAGATCCTTCGATTTCAGTCCAATATAGGCCTGTCTCGCAGAATAACGATAAAACTAGCTAGCTGATTTTATCGTTATTTTTATTTATGCAAACACCACAAAACCGTTCTTATGCCCCCAGACGTTCAACGACTGGGCGCCCTCATCCTACCACGCACAAAGCGCCTATTTTTAGCGCCCCCGCAATTAAAAGAAAAATAGTTACCACTCTTAGTGGCGGCACCACAGATCACCCCAAACTTAAAGTTTATGCTTTGGGTGGATTAGAAGAAGTGGGCCGCAACATGACTGTTTTTGAATGCGGAGAAGACATTGTTATAGTTGACATTGGTTTACAATTTCCAGAAGAAGACATGCCTGGTATTGATTACATCATTCCTAATGTAGCTTGTTTACAAGGACGCGAAAAAAATATTCGCGCCGTTATCATTACTCATGGCCACATGGACCACGTAGGTGGTATTCCTCATCTTTTGGGAAAATTAGGTAACCCAATTATTTATACCTCTGCCATGTCGGCTGGTATTATTCGTAAACGCCAAGAAGAATATCGTGAGGCCCCAGCTCCTAGAATAATTTTAGTTAACAGCAGCACCAAAGTGCCGTTGGGTAAACATTTTATTTTTGAACCTTTTCATTGTAACCATAATATTTTTGATGCTTTTGGTGTGGCTTTAACCACTCCTTATGGCGTCATTTTACACACTGGCGACTTTAAATTTGATTACTCCCCTGTTAATGAAGAACCGGCTGATTTAAATTTAATTGCCATGTTTGGTAATCGCAATGTTTTAGCTTTACTATCAGATTCTACTAATGCGGAAAGTCCTGGTCATCAAATATCTGAAAAGGTTGTCGGTGATGAATTAGAAAGAATCGTCGTTAATGCTTCAGGACGTATCATAATGGGTACTTTCTCTTCCCTTTTAACTCGCGCCCAACAGATTTTAACTATTGCGGAAAAATTAGATCGCAAAGTTTTAATTGAAGGCAGCAGTATGAAAAATAGTGTGGAATTGGCCCATCAATTAGGATACTTAAAAATTAAACCTGGCACTATCATTGAAGAAACGGAATTTAAAAAATATCCAGATAATCGATTGATTGTTGTTTGCACCGGCGCTCAAGGCGAAAAAAATGCAGTCCTCATGCGCATTGCTAACAACGAACATCGTTTTATTCAACTCAAAGCCAATGATACTGTCATCTTTTCTTCTTCAGTTATTCCGGGCAACGAAAGAACGGTTCAAAGTTTTAAAGATGTTATTGTGCGCCACGGTGCCAAAGTTATTCATTATCAAATGATGGACGTGCACGCTGGTGGCCATGCTAAACAAGAAGATCTTAAACTAATGATCCGTTTAACCAAACCTAAATATCTTATTCCTGTTCACGGCAATCGCTTTTTGCTTCAAGCACATAGCGACTTAGCCCAATCTATTGGCATGTCCAAAGATAACATCTTACTGGCTGACAACGGACAGATTATGGAATTTGATAATTTGAATGGCAAACTTACTGACCAATACGTTAATACTGACTATGTCATGATTGATGGTTTGGGTAACGGTGATGTTTCCCAAGTGGTGTTGCGTGATCGCCGTATGATGGCTGAAGATGGTATGTTTGTCATCATCGCCACCATAGAAAAAAAGACGGGGCGCTTAATTGGCAATCCAGATATTATTTCCCGCGGTTTTATCTATTTAAAAGAAAATAAAGAATTGATAGAAAAAACTCGCATGCGCGCCAAGCACTTACTAAAAGACACAGATTCTAAGTCCCCTGCGTTTGAAGAATATATTAAAAATAAAATTAGAAATGACATTGGTCAATTTCTATACTCTCAAACCAAGAAACGACCGATGATTCTACCAGTAATTATTGAGGTGTAAAAAAAGATATCTAAATAAAAAAGGCACTCGCAGTTCTGCGGGTGCTTTTGGTTCTGGTCCAAATACCTTCTAGTCTAAATTTGATACAAGCGCTGGTTGTAGGAAGCCAGCTCCAGCCTACCATCGGCTCCAGCCTCTGGATTGCCGTGATAGATGGTAACGCCGCAGTTGATTGGCGTTTCTTTTTCATCCAAATGGATAAACTGCTCAGGCGAAAGCCTCTCAAAGTTTGCCCGAATGGAAAGAATGGTAAGGTGATGCGTGACCAAAAGTACGTGCTGGCCCGCATGCTCCCTAATCAGGGTGGTGGTAAAGGAACGAATGCGATCACGCACTTGCGAAACAGATTCGCCTTGCGGAAACTGGTACCAATAAGTCCCAAGAAGCTCGAACAGTTTATGCTGTTCGGGATGGAAAGCATGGAAGATCCGCCAATCGTTATAGAGAAGGGAAAGCCCGTGTTCTTGTTCCCTAATCCTGTCTTCCGACAAACTCCGCACTCCTGCCAAATCACTCCAGCCTTCTTTCAGCCCAGCAAAAGTGTCACGGGTGCGCAGATAGGGAGAATAATAAACTACATCAGGACAAGGAATGGTCTTAGCCAGACCCTTACCTGTTGCTCTGGCTTGATTCCTCCCCAACTCTGTCAATGGCGTATCAGAATCACTCACTCCCAACGCAAAAATTGAATTCACTTCCCCGGCCAAACGCCGTGTTTCTTCAGAGTAAGGATCCTGGAGAAAAGCCGCCTTAAAAGCTTGATACAGGGCTGACTTACTTTTCTGCTCACGCTGAGCGTTAAATGCCGACTGACCATGTCTCACCAAAGTAACTGAAGCTGGCCACTTCATTGGCTGTCTCCTTAAGTTGTAATTACTATCTATTTTTTAGCATAAATTGATTAAAAAGTCAATACCACCCCACCTTGTTATTTATATAAAAAAATATTAAAATCAAATAAATAAAAAGCCCCCGCAAGAGAGCTTTTTAAAAATTTATCTACTTACCTAAACATTTTTTTCTTTTTTTAAATCCTTGATTTCTTCTTTTAGTTCCACCATTTTTAGCTCACGGCCAACCAAAAATTTATTTAATTTTGATAACTCATCAATACGTATGTTAAGTTCGACCGCCTGAGCCGCAACACCCTGTTCAAGAGCATTAGTATAATCAGCTAATTTATTCTGAACTGCTTTTTCCAGGGTGACATCTTCAATGGCTAATAAAATTTGCTCAGTTGTGTCCAATTTTCTGGCGTTGAGTACCATTGTTTTTGAACCAATGGTGGGGAATTCACAGGAGACCTCAAAATTGTTAAAAACTCTTTCGTTTGGCAAAATCTTTTCTAATAAATTCTTAAGCTCAGGAATATTCCACTGACCATCCCCTAACTCATAAATTAATTTGTCCTCAGTTTCCTCTTTTTTGACTTGAAAGGTTCTATAAAAAGACTCATTTGCTCCAACCACCACAAGATCGGAGTTAAGAATTAAAAAGGGCTCTCTGGCTGTATCTGAAAAGGTCTTAGTAAAATGAAGAACCATCTCTTTTTCTTCTTCTGTTGATTCATTTTTTGTAGCTTTGTTATGTTCCATATAATATACCATAATATATGGTACACCACAACCGAAAGACCAAAACAATCTAGTCCTTAGTTTGAATACAAAAAACACCGCAAATCTTCTGGGGAAGGAATCGAACCTTCACTATCCTCGTTAACAGCGAGGCGTTTTACCATTAAACTACCCAGAAAATTTACGGTGTTTTAAAAGAGCCTAAAACTAAAACTCCCCGTTGGAGCGAGGAGTTTTTTAATTCTTGGATAAACCAAACTCGCCCGCATCAAAAGGGGTTATTATTATTTAAATTAGTTTGGATCAATTTCATCTTCATCATATATATTTATAGTAACAAATATTTAACTTTTTGTCAACCTTGACAAAAAACACTTAACACCTTAAACTGCAAACAAACAAAGAGGAGAAAAACAACCTGGGCCCCTTAACAAAAGGTGAAAAATGCCGAAGCGAGAAAAAACTGCTTATCTCGGCCAAACCAGGCACCACATCAATCCAACTTCTAGAGGTTTTACTGATGATGAAAACATCGTAATGCTTCCAGATAATTGGCACAAGGCTTACCACGTTCTATTTGGTAATTTGACTCTTGATGAAGTCCATAGATTCCTTGAAACAGTGATGACTCCTGGCAAATCTTGGAAAAAGAAAGCATTACTAAACTTGATTGAGAAAACTAAGTTAGACCCACCTGATGATGAGGAGGAAATATGATGAATCCGCGGCTACAACACCAATTGGATTTTTTGCGGGCAGTTGATGCTCTTAAAGGCATCAAACGTCAGACTCTAATCGCCACAGGCGAAAGACAAGAAACCGATGCCGAGCACTCTTGGCATGTAGCCTTGATGGCCTGGGTTTTGGGTGAGTATTCCAAAGCCAAGATTGATCTTTTCAAGGTAGTCATAATGCTTCTCATCCACGATCTGGTGGAAATCATTGCTGGCGACACCTATTTCTATCAAACCAAGGAGAGAAAACTGGCTAAAGCCAGAGAGCAGGCTGCGGCTGCCAAAATTTTCTCTCTTTTGCCGTTTGACCAGGCTCAAATATTGAAGAGATTTTGGGAAGAATTTGAAGAAAGAAAAACGCCAGAAGCAAAATTTGCCGCGGCTATGGATCGCGTCCAGCCCATCATCAACAATTTCTTGACTGGTGGCAAGTCCTGGCGAGAACACAACGTGACATCCACCATGGTTTTAGAAAAATGTCGCCACATCAAAAACGGCGCCCCACTACTTTGGGAATATATTCAACAGCTGATTCAGGAAGCAGTGGAACAAGGAATGCTTCCAGCCTAAAACAAACTCGTCTTACCGCCCACCAACATTGGTGGGCTTTTTTTAATCAAAAAACGCCCCTTACGGGACGTTTTTTTGCTAAATTAAGCTGTAAGCCGAATTTTGTATCCCATTGCGGGGCGACGACCATCTCTCTAGGACTTGCATCGCTACAAGGCTCAAGCCTACGAATATGAAGTTGCACTAGGTAGGGTTTTCCACCATGCCAAGTTACCCTGGCAGAAGAGGCGTAGCAGAGACGTTTCTCAAACCTTTAGGGTTTGAGCCACGACACACCGCCTCACTTTTCACCTTTCTCCCCAAAATAAATTGGGGGTAGTATTGTCTCTGTGGCACTAATCCGTCAGACAGTTTTCTAAGTCTTACGACCTATTATCCCGTCAAGTTGCCCACCCGTTA
>JAPLWR010000037.1:6209-14713 GCA_026396495.1 Candidatus Magasanikiibacteriota bacterium
CCGTTAGGTGGTACCGCGACACATTTTATTGTGAGTGTTCGGACTTTCCTCCCCTTTTACAGGGCGGCCGTCCACTTAATTTAGCAAAATCATTCTACCACATTTTTTACTTTTTGTCAATCCCCTTTTTGGCTCTGACAAATTTAACAAATTGATACCGATAGTACATCAAGGTGATAGCAAATTGTTTTTTAAATTGTGAATAACCTCGCCAACCAGCTGGATCCCCTGGCTTCCACACCAAACCAAAACTTAAAAATTTCAAACCTCTTTTTTTACAATCCTCATACCAATAATCTATTACTCCAGTCCCCACTGAAGTTTTTAATCCTTCAGGAGTAATAAAAGAAATCGCATGAGTAGACAAAGAAACATCTGGATAATTTATCACAGCCAAGCCGCCAATAATACTTTTATTATCTTTGCGTCTGGCTACAAATAAACCCACATCTTTAAAATGATTATCTAAATGCAATTTAATAGTTTTTAGAAAACTGGTGCGCAAAAATTTACCCACTTTATTAGTTTTTTGATAGGCCGCGGAAAAAGTTTCTAAATCTGTCTCCATCATTTCATAATTCTCGTCTCGTAACCATCTTTGACGATGACGTTTAGCATGGTTAGACCAATCTTCCCAATTTTTATCTTTTAATTCTACAACTCCGTACTGTGAGGTCATGTATAACCAATCCTGATGCCACCCAGCTGGTTTGTCTATCCTAGTTAAAGGCTGCCAACAAACAAAACGAAAATGATCAAAATCTTCTAAAATTGGCTCTTCATAACAAACATACAATTCTAAATATATTGGCCCCATTTTAAAACGTAAACCCCGGCGGCCAGGAGGGCCCACTATTTCTTTTTTAGGCCAAACTTTAGCTAAAACTTGTAGCATTAATAAAGATTGTTGTTTATCTACAAAACCCTCTGGTAATTGATCTGGGGGAGGTAAACCTTTTCCCCAGATATCTTTAATTTTTTCCTTTAAACTAACAAATAATTCTAACATAGATACCAACAGTATACTGGTAAAACAAACCTAAAACAAATAGGATTGACTTTCCCCTAAAATAAAGATAAAATGAGATCAAACTACCTTTAAATAAATTATGAAAAAATCATCGATTATTTTAACCACTGTTTCCCTCCCTTTGGATTTTTTAATGCTTATTTTAGCGGGAATCACCGCCTATTTTTTACGTTTTAACACTATTTTTACCAAGATTAAACCCGTAGTCTTTAATCTCCCTTTTGACAGATATCTACCGATAATGTTTTCCGTGGCCTTGGTTTGGATTATCCTTTTTGCTATTGCTGGACTTTATAGTACCAAACCAACTAGACGCCTCACTAGTGAATTATCTCGTGTGGTTTTTGCTTGTTCCACGGGAATTTCCGCTATCACCATTTATTTGTTTTTCCGCCTTGATGCTTTTAATTCCCGTTTTATTGTTTTAGCTAGTTGGATCTTGGCTATTATTTTTGTGAGCGGCGGCAGAATTATTTTAAAAATTATTAAAAATCTTTTATATCGGGCGGGAGTGGGCGTAAAAAAAATAGTTATCATCGGCACGGGCCGCATCAGCGATATTATTTTTGAAACTTTAAAACAACGCCGCGGTTTTGGTTTAATGGTAGTGGGCCATTATCCAGATTTTAATAAAGAAACCGCCGAAGAATTAAACAAATTAATTATCCAAAAACAATTAGATGAAATTCTACTAACTAATCCTAAAAGTAATGAAGAAGAAGCCTTAGCTGTCTTAAATTTTTGTGAAGAAAACCATTTAGATTTTAAATATTCCGCTGATCTATTCTCTACTTATCTAGCCAACATGTCTATTTATGCTATTGGTGGAGTACCCATTGTAGAAATGCAAAAAACTAAACTACAAGCTTGGGGCAGGGTGATTAAAAGATTAGTGGATTTTATTGGAGCCTTTATTTTAATTATAATCACTAGTCCCCTATTATTAATTTCTGCCTTAGCTGTTTTATTAGAAAGTGGCTGGCCAATTATTTACAAAAATGAACGCGTGGGTGAAGCAGGAAATTTTTTTTCCACTCTTAAATTCCGCTCCATGCAACAAAAATATTGTATTGGTCCACAATTTAAAAATACAGAGCAAGCACTAGTCTTTGAAAAAGAATTAATTCAAACTAACAGCATTAAAGAAGGGCCTGTTTACAAAATTAAAAATGATCCGCGCGTGACTAAAGTAGGTTGGGTTTTACGCCGTTTGAGCTTTGATGAACTGCCCCAACTTTTTAATGTTTTAGCTGGTAGCATGAGCTTGGTCGGTCCCCGTCCACATCAACCAAGAGAAGTAGAGCTTTACGCCAAACATCATCGCAAAGTTTTAAATATCAAGCCTGGATTAACTGGATTATCCCAAATTTCTGGCAGAAGCGATTTAGAGTTTGAAGAGGAAGTGACTTTGGACACCTTATACATTGAAAACTGGACGCTTTTATTGGATTTAATTATTTTATTAAAAACACCTTTTATTTTATTCAGAAACCGCAAAGCATTATAAGTTATGAGGGTTGCCTTAGTACACGATTATTTATCCCAAGATGGAGGAGCTGAAAGGGTCTTACAAGCCTTGCAAGAGCTATACCCAGAAGCCCCTACTTTTGTTTTATTTCACGATAAGAAAAAAGTTCCGGAACATTACTTCAAAAATGAAGTCCGTCCCAGTTTTTTGCAACACATTCCTTTTGCCGTAGAACATTACCGCTGGTTTTTGCCTCTCATGCCCTTAGCCACAGAACACCATAACTTAAAAGATTTTGATGTAGTAATATCCTCTACCTCGGCTTTTGCTAAGGGAGTTTTAACTGGACCAGACACTCTTCACTTATCTTACTGCCACACCCCCACTAGATATTTATGGACTGATACTCACAGTTACATAGAAGAGCTCAACACCAACCGTTTTATCAAAGCTCTTTTACCGTCAATAATTTCTAAATTAAGAATGTGGGATAGAATGAGCGCCGAACGGGTTGATCATTTTTGGTCTAATTCAGAAAATGTCCGCCGCCGTATTCAAAAATTTTACAAACGTGACGCTGAAGTGATTTATCCTCCAGTAGAAACCACAAAATTTAAAATTGCTGAAAAACCTGGTAATTATTTTTTAACTGGCGGTCGTTTAGTCCCTTATAAACGTTTTGATTTAATTATCAAAGTGTTTAATCGTTTAGGTTGGCCATTAAAAATTTTTGGCGCAGGACCAGAAGAAGCCAAATTAAAAAACATGGCCAAAAGTAATATAGAATTTATGGGTCTAGTGACTGATGAAGAGAAAGCTAAACTTTATGCAGAAGCTCAAGCTTTTATCCACCCCCAAGTGGAAGATTTTGGTATTACAGCAGTAGAATCCATGGCAGCTGGGCGCCCAGTTATTGCTTTAGGCCAAGGCGGTGCCACAGAAACTGTTATCCCGGGACTTTCCGGCCTACTTTTTACAGAACAAACTTGGGAATCCCTCCTAGATACGCTACTTAACTTTAACTCTGCCTCGTTTGAACCAACCAAAATTCGCGAACACGCGGAATCTTTCAGTTTAGAAAACTTTAAGAAAAAAATCTCCGAAAGTGTGGCTGGTAGATATGAAACTTTTTTAAAAGGCTACCAACAACCACCTCTTTCATTTTAATTTATGCGTCTAGGTATTGATGCTAGATTTTACTCCGAGGCCGGAGGCTTGGGTCGCTATACTCAAGAATTGCTCAAAGAACTGGAAAAACAGGACACCAGTAATTTTTATATTGTGTTTGTTAATCAAGATGGTTGGAAAGATTACCAACCCCAAAATCCCAAATTTCAAAAAGTTTTAGCTGACGTAAAATGGTACACTTTGACTGAACAATTAAAAATGGGAGGGATTATTAAAAAACAAAAAATAGATTTGATGCATTTTTTGCATTGGAACATTCCTTTTTTATACCGCCAACCATTCATTGTTACCATTCACGATTTGATTCTTTTAAAATATCCTTCACGACAAGCCTCTACTTTGGGACCGGTTAAATACTGGATAAAAAATTTAGGCTATAAATTAATTTTACGCCACGCCATACTAAATGCCAAAAAAATTCTAACTCCTTCTCACTTTGTTAAAAAAGATATTTTGGAAAACTTCCAAATCAACTCCGAAAAAATTATTGTGACTTATGAAGGAATCACCAATTTCTCCCAAACTAACCAAAACTCAGAACTTTTACATCAATTAAACATTACCAAACCCTACTTTCTGTACGTTGGTGTTAGTTAAAAATATTCTCCCAATTACCAATTGGTTTTAGTTGGCAAAAAAAATTATTTTTATAAAAAACTAGAACAATTTATCCAAAAAAATAATATTACTGATGTAATTTTAACTGATTTCATTTCAGACCAAAATCTACCAACTATTTACCAAAATGCCCTGGCTTATGTTTTTCCCAGCCTTTACGAAGGTTTTGGCTTACCACCTTTAGAGGCTATGACCTTTAATTTACCTGTTTTGTCCTCCAACACCTCCTGTTTACCAGAAATATTAGACCAGGCGGCGCTTTATTTTGATCCAGAAAAGACAGAAAATATTTCTAATGTCTTAAACCGTCTAATTACTGACCCTAATTTACGCTCCCAACTCATTTCTCTTGGCCAAGAAAGGATTAAGCTTTTTTCCTGGCAAAATTGTGCACAACTCACCTTACTTGCTTACTTAAAATGATGTATAATAAGAGTATCTTAGAAACATTATTTTAAGCCCATGCTGAGGAGGAAAAAACAAGAAAATACTCTTAACGGGAAAACTGATTTCAAACACAAGTTCATCCCCGTCTTTTTTAGCCAAGAAGAAAAACAATCTCCTCATGTTTTAAATTTGCCGGAAAAACTAACTCCACCCCCTCCTCCTACTTGGGAACCAACCCAATTAGACCGTTTTTTAAGCAATCCCCTAGCAGACTTAAACAAACCCAATCTCCAGCAAGAAAAAAAACAAGAACCTCTCAGACTAAAATTAAACTTCAAACTTCCTCAGGAATCTTTTTTAAGTAAATTTTCCTTTGAACTACCTCATTGGCGTCTACCTCACTTACCTAAATTTAAATCCAATCTCTCCAAAAAAGAAGGAGTTGATCTTAAAATTAAATTAGTCAAAAAAGCAGCGCCAGTTAAAGTAGAATTTCAACCACAAAATTTTTCTTATTCCTTACCCAGCTGGCAAAGAGCTATTGCCAGTTTTGCTGTTATGGCTCTTCTTTTGGTTTTACCAATTAAAGCCTTTTCCGCTTTTTATCAATTACGTGATTCACAACAAACTATTGTTGCTTCCGGAACAACGGCGTTTGAACATTTAAACCTGGGCCAAGAGGCTATGCAAAAAGGAGATTTTGGATCAGCCACCCAAGAATTACAATTATCTCTTAACTCTTTTGCCGAAGCCCAAAACAAACTTGATACTATTCACCCATTCTGGCGCAGTCTTTTATACTTTACCCCAAAAATTGGGGATAAATTAAAAAATGGTGAAGAACTAATGCTCGCCGGCACCAACCTTACTTTAGGATCTCTACCTGTTTTATATTTACTAACAGAAAAAAATCAATCAGGAATTTCTTTAGCTAAAGTTAAAGAAACCTTAGATGAAGTAGCTCCTCGTTTTGCCAAAACTAATGACAGCTTAATGCGTGTTAATCCAGATTACTTGCCAGAAGAAAACCGCGCGGCCTTTTTAAAAATTCGTGAAGCTATTTTCTTATTAAACGATGATTTACAAAAAATAAATTCACTTTCTAAAAGCCTCTTAACTGCTGCTGGAATAAATGAGGAAAAAACTTATTTAGTTGTTTTTCAAAATAATAATGAAATAAGGCCTACTGGAGGTTTTATTGGCAGTTATGCAGAAATTAAAATTAAAAATGGTCAAATTACCAAAATAGATATACCTGGTGAAGGCTCCTATAAAATATCTGGGACTCTTATGGCTAATTTAGCCCCACCAGCCCCCATTCAACTCTTGCAACCACGCTGGGAATTTAGAGATGCTAATTGGTTCCCAGACTTCCCCACTTCAGCTAAAAAACTCATGTGGTTTTATGAAAAAGGCGGAGGCCCAACCCTGGACGGCTTAATCGCTATCGACACAAACCCCATGATTGATTTGATGAAAATAGTAGGTTCAATTGACTTACCAACCCACAATATTACTGTTGATGCTAATAATTTTATAGACGTTATCCAGAAAAAAGTAGAATTAGACTACGACAAAACTAAAAATCAACCCAAAGAAATTTTAGCTGACTTGGCTCCATTAGTATTAGAAAAACTTTTTAATAATAAAAATAATCTCTTACCTTTACTTTCCTTAACTAATAAAAATTTAACCCAGAAACACATCCAATTCTATTTTGCCGATAAAACCTTAGAAAAAGATATTATTTCTCAAGGTTGGGGTGGTGAAATGAAAGATAATCCTGAAGGCGACTATTTGGCTGTTATCAATGCCAATATCGGCGGGGATAAAAGTGATAGAGTGATTGAACAAACCATCCAACATCAAGCTAAAATCTTAGATGACGGAACTGTCTTAGACACAGTAACTATTACTAGAAACCACTTAGGAAGCGACAATGTATTCTCTAATGTAAAAAACAATAGCTACATCCGTTTCTATGTCCCACGTGGTAGTCAATTACTTTCTGCCGAAGGTTTTATTTGGCCAGAAGAAAATACCTATCGCGCACCAGAAACTTGGTATAATCAAGATGAAGACCTAGAAAAAACAGAAAAAACTCAGACAGTAGAACCACAAAGTGGAACTACCACAGCAGAAGAATCAGACAAAACTGTTTTTGCTAATTGGATGATTGTTCGTCCAGGAGAAACAGCCAAGGCCACTATCACCTACCGCTTACCCTTTAAGATAAAAAAACCAGAGCCACAAAACACCATACAACTAATCCGCCAATTATTTAAACAAGATAAAAATTACTCTTCGTACTCTTTATTGGCCCAAAAACAAGCTGGTTCAAATAACGTTATCTTAGAATCTACTATTTCTTGGCCAGAAAATTGGAAGATCCTTTGGACTAATCCTTTTGTTCTTAACTCCCAAGAAAATCAAGTTACTTTCAATACCTACTTAGACGAAGATAAATTCTTAGGCTTGGTTTTTAATAACTCCTACAATCAATAGCTAATAATTGTTTTTATGCCTAAAAAGGCCTCCAAATCAGAAGTAAATTTTCCGGAACAAGAGAAACCGGAATTTTTTTCTCAAAAAGTTGCCGATGCAGCTCCTTTTGAGGCGCCAGTTACTAAAAAAACTACTCGCCTACCAAAAACTAGGGATATTAGAAAACAAATAGCCAGTATTTATGAAAACTCTGAACCACTAATGGCCCCTCCCAAAAAACGTTCTTCCAAATTTAAATTCCTTGTCTTCACTATTTTTATCTTAGCTTTCTTGGCAGCCATCTCCTGGACTGGCTTTTTTCTATTTGGCAGAGGTAGTAGTTTTGATGAAAATAAAATTAATTTAACTGCCCAAACAGATATAGAACCCATAGTTGGACAAGAATTCACTTATACAATAAAAATTAAAAACCAAAGCCGCACCACCTTAAATAGTTCTGTTTTGTCTTTGCGTTATCCCCAAGGCTATGAGTTTATTTCCAGTGAACCAACTGCCAGCGGACCAGACAACAAAGAATGGGAAATGGGAGCGATTGATCCTGGACAAGAAATAGACCTTCAAATAAAAGGATCAATTTGGGACAATACCAATGCCGATACTGGATTGCAGATGGTTTTAAATTATAAACCCGGAGATTTAAGTGTAGAATTTCAAAAAGTGGTAATTTTTAGGAAAAATCTTCAAGCACCTGGAGTATTGCTGACCACTAACTTGCCTGCCGAGGGCGATAGTGGTTCAGAAATTCCTGTAATCATATCTTTAGACAACCCCACTAATCTAAATTTAAACGATTTGGAATTATCTTTAGTTCTACCAGAAGGATTTAAAATTAATGATAAAAATTGGAAAGAAAACAAATTAACCATTCTTTCTCTTCCTACCGCCTCCTCTACTGCAGTTTCTACTATCATTGTTCCTACTACTGCCATAACCCCGGGGATACAGCAAATTGAAATAAAAAAAAAAAATAAAAAAGACGGTAAAACTTATTTATTACAAACCCTCACCAAAGAAATAAATATCAATAAATCCACTCTATCTTTGCAAATAGCAGCTAATGGCGAAAGTGAAAAACAAACAGTTAATTTTGGAGACAAAGTTACCTTCCTAGTTTCTTACGAAAATAATGGCAATACTGATTTAAAAAATGTATCTATACGTTTAATTTTAGACACACCTTCTGTCGACAACAAAAGTTTATTTGATTGGACTAAAATCCAAGATAAATTAGATGGTACTGTCACAGCTGAACAAGTTTCCCCCCAAATTAGACGTGCTATTATCACCTGGAACAAAAACCAAATCCCC
>JAPLWR010000113.1 GCA_026396495.1 Candidatus Magasanikiibacteriota bacterium
CGCGTAGGTTTTCAAACTCCTTTCACTAACATCACCATGGATTTAGCTCCTAGCAAATATATGGCGGATGAAGGTGTGGTTATTGGTGGCGTGGTGCAAAAAGAAACTTATAAAGATTTTCAGCCCGAGGTAGATATGTTAAATAGGGCTTTTGCCGAGGTGTTATTAGAAGGTGATGCTAAGGGGCGCGTATTTACATTTCCTATCCCAACTTACAATATTACAAAAGATTTTGATTGGGAAAATCCAGTTTTAGATCCTGTTTGGCAAATGACTGCAAAATATGGCATTCCTTATTTTTCCAACTTTATTAATTCCGACATGAAACCAGAGGATGCTAGGAGTATGTGCTGTCGTTTGCGTTTGGACAATCGAGAACTTCGTAAAAAAGGTGGCGGCTTGTTTGGGGCTAATCCTTTAACTGGCTCCATTGGTGTTGTCACCATCAACTTACCCAGAATTGGCTATCTTTCTAAATCTAAAGATGAATTGTTCAATCGTCTGTCTCGTTTAATGGATATTGCCAAAACTTCTTTAGAGATTAAACGTCAAGCTATTGAAAAATTTACTGAACAAGGTCTTTATCCTTATTCCAAGCATTATTTAGCCACTGTTAAAGAACGTTTTAATCAATATTGGAAAAATCATTTTAACACTATTGGTATCAATGGTATGAATGAAATGGCCTTGAATTTTTTGGGGGCTGACAAGAATATTGCCACTCCAGAAGGTCAAGAATTTGCTAAAGAAGTTTTAGATTTCATGCGTCAAAGAATGGGAGTCTTTCAAGAAGAAACAAACAATTTATATAATTTGGAAGCCACTCCAGCCGAGGGCACTGCTTACAGATTTGCTAGAAAAGATAAAGAAATGTACCCCGGAATTATTTGTGCTAATGAAGAGTCTTATCTCAAGGGCAAAGCCGATCCTTATTACACCAATTCTAGCCATTTACCAGTTGGTTACACAAATGATATTTTTGAAGCCTTAAAATTGCAAGATGATTTGCAAACTAAATATACTGGTGGCACAGTTTTGCATGGTTTTATTGGAGAGATGTTACCAAATGCCGAAGCTACCAAACAATTAGTTAGAAAAATTGCCGAACAATTTCATTTACCTTATTACACTATCACACCAACTTTCAGCGTTTGTCCTAAACATGGTTATTTAGCAGGGGAACACCAGTTTTGCCCTAAATGTGATGAAGAAATTGGTTATGCTGCTGCAGTTTCTAAAAAACAAAAAGTATTAATTAATTAATAAAAACTATGGAAACTAATAACGATTTATCACAGAGGAGGCAACCATGCGAAGTCTACTCTAGGGTGGTTGGTTATTTGCGCCCAGTAGCCCAATGGAACAAGGGCAAACAGGCAGAGTACTATGATCGCCAAGAGTATGATAAGCAAGTAACTGATTGCGGTTGTTAATTAAGGGCCCCGTTATCGGGGCCCTCTTTCTCCTTTATGATTATTAGCGGCATACAAAAAATGACTCTTTTGGATTATCCAGGTAAAGTAGCAACCACTATTTTTACTTTTGGTTGTAATTTTCGTTGTGGTTTTTGTCATAATCCAGAGTTGGTTCATGCAGAACAGCGGGTTGTTAATAATGAATGGACGGAAGAAGCAATCTTAAATTTTTTAAAAGAACGTCAGGGATTTATTGAAGCCTTGGTGGTGACCGGAGGCGAACCAACCCTACATTCTGATCTACCAGAATTTTTACAAAAAGTTCGTGATTTGGGTTTTTTGATAAAAGTGGATACTAATGGTACTAACAGCCAAATGATAAAAGAATTAAGAGATAAGGGTTTAGTAGATTTTTGGGCTGTAGATATTAAGAATTCTTATCCCAAGTATTTTGCTACCGTAGATCGAGCAATAGAATTAGAAGAAATTAAAAAAAGTATTGATTTAATTAAAACAGGTAGAGAAGATTATGAGTTTAGAACTACCATAGTAGAGGGACTGCACACCCCAGAAGATGTTTTGGCTATGGCGCAAATGGTAGAGGGGGCCAAAAAATATGTCTTACAGCAGTTTATCTCACGTGATAAATTAGTTAATCCAGAGTTTGTGGGAAGAAAATCAATTTCTGAAGAAGAGTTGAAGAGTTTGGCCAAAGAATGTGAGAAATGGGTAAAAAAATGTGAAATAAGGTAGAATCTTTTGTTTTTAAAGGTTTTATTGTATTATTATAAGAACACTTAATAAATTTTTATGCGTTTAAAATTATTTTCTTTATTTTTGACTTTATCTGTCTTTGTTTTGGTGGGGGCGGGATGTGCAAGTCAGCCTGGGCAGGAAACCCTAGATCCACAAGGCATTATTTTATTTGAAGGAGAAGGTTGTCCTCACTGTGCTATTGTAGAAGAATTTTTAGCTCAAAATAAAGTTAAGGATAAAGTGGAGTTTACAACATTAGAAGTTTACAAAAATAAAAATAATGCTGCTTTGATGGCTAAGAAAGCTCAACTTTGTAATATACCAACTACTGGAATGGGTGTGCCCTTCTTGTGGGATGGCTCCAAGTGTTTAGTGGGAGACGTGGATATTAATAATTTTTTTCAGGAAAAGATAAAATAAGATATGAAAAAAGTGTTTGTTTTTTTGTTGGGTTTGGTGTTGTTTTTTCCTAAAGCTACATTGGCTTTTTGTCCAGTTTGTACCGTAGCGGTAGGGGCTGGGTTAGGTTTGTCCCGTTGGTTAGGAATTGATGATACAATCGCTGGATTGTGGGTTGGTGGCCTAACGGTGTCTTTAATTGCTTGGACTATTGATTGGCTAAATAGAAAAAATATAAAATTTAAAGGTAGAAAGATTTTGACTGTTGTTTTGTATTATGGTTTTATTGTGGCGCCAATGTTTTGGTTGGGTATAATTGGGCATCCTTTTAATAAGATATGGGGAGTGGATAAATTATTACTAGGAATAATTATAGGTAGTATTTTCTTTTTGGCGGCCGGTTTATTTTATCAGTTCTTAAAAAAGAAAAATAATGGCAAGGCTTATTTTCCTATGCAAAAAGTGGCTATGCCGATTGGCACGTTAATTATTTTTAGTTTGGTGTTTTATTTTTTAACCAAGTAGTACTATGGAAAATCAATTAAAAAATTATCAAGAATTAGTGGATAAGGTTGATAATATGAAAAAACAAGATAAGATGGATTTATCAGCTGATCAGGATTTAAGTATCGCGGTGATGAATTTAATTAGTATTGAAGAACATTTCTTTTTTACTGCAGAAAAAACAGGCAAGAGTGAATATTTTGATTTATTAGCTGAGGTAAGAGAAATGCGTAAAGCACTTTTAAAAAAATTGATTAAACAGTATGAAGGTGAAGTTTGGTGTATTTCTAAACATCTTTTGGCCGCCAGTATGCGTTTAATGGAAGTGGGAACCAAAGCCCAAGGACGGGGTAATAAAGAAGAGGCTAAAGATTTGTTTGATAAATCCTACCAACTGTATTCTTTGTTTTGGGGATTAAATATGAAAATGGTGGAGATTGGTGATGTGAAAAAAATTGATGATGATCAACTGGACAAAGAGGATAAGAAGAAGGGTGGTTTTATGGGTAAATTGGGTAATTTAGTTAAAAGGGCGATTGATTGTTGTTTAGAGTAGTGTCAGTTTAAAAAAGCCGGCTCAGTAGAGTCGGCTTTTAAAATTGGATAAAATATTCTTTAGGTACAGATTCTATTTTTAATCTTTCCTGCCATTCTGGCCAAATTTCGGATAGTTTTTTAATTTGTCCTTCTTTTTCTAAGAGTGGATCAATGGCTCGGGATTTACAAAAAAATGATTGTTGATAGTTTTGAGGATTGTTGGTAATTATGCGCCCGTCGTTCATTAGATTAAAGAAGTATTGAAGTTTTGCGTCTTGTGGTAAGTAAGGTGCAATTTTCTTCAAAACTATTTTATCAGTAGTATATAAATCTGGTTCGTTGATATATTTTTTCTCTAAAGCGTATTTTAAATAATTGGCCACGGTTACAAACATAGTGGCGGAAACAAAACCAGAATAATACTTTGCGTTTAGTTCCGAAAAAAGTAGGGCAAACTTCTTGGCTGCTTCTGGGTTTTTAAACATCCACTGATTCTTCTTTACTATTAAATTTTCTAAAAAATACTTAATATCATCAGGAGTGGCTTCATTTAAGTTTATTCCATCTCTTAAACAATAATCTATTCTATCAGCACAGATATCTGGCAAAGAATTTTCTTTGAGAGGGAAGTTTGCATCGTTTAAAATATATTCTAAATTCAGCCCGTATTTTTTAATAATTTGTGGTATTTCACTTTTTAAAACGTATTCTTCAAAAACATCATCTTGATGACTTTGTTCTTTTTCAGTGCCTTTAGCTAGAACGTAATCGATAATGTGTGAAAAAGCTGAATGAGAAACATCGTGAATAAGACCAGCAATTTGTTCTTCTAGTTGGGCACCATATTTTCTTAGTAATAAAAAAACACCTAAAGAGTGTTCAAAACGGGAACAAGGGTTCCCTGGAAAATGTTTACCCCGGTAACCTTGTTGGTCAATATCCTTAAGACGTTGTAGAGAAGGGGAATTAATCAGCTCAATTAAAACAGGTTCTCCTATTTCAAATTGTCCGTAGATTTTATCAGTGTAAAACATAATTTTAAATAATTTTATTCTTTTTTTATAGTTTTGTCAAAATAAAAACTGACGACAAGTGTCGTCAGCGTGTTGAAAAGTGTTAGGCCTTGATGGCCAACCATAGATGATCCTCTGGATGTTCCGAGGCGTATTGGTCACAAAGTTTGCTCAAGTTAATGGAAATTGCCAGGGGGAATCCACCCCCATCCTGAGGACATTGATCTTGCCAAATCGTGATTACGGTTGAAATCAGAACACCTTCATTGTGCATCAGATGGCACAATTGTTTCCATTGTCCATCGTCTGTGAGTTTGAAAATAA
>JAPLWR010000106.1:0-6002 GCA_026396495.1 Candidatus Magasanikiibacteriota bacterium
TAATACCGTAACAAGTCATCAGGCCAATTTAATTTATAAAGGTTCTTTTTTTGACGGTGGTGAAAAATTAACTTTAAAGAATAGTACTGGAGTTATAATTGACGAAGTAAGCTGTACTTCAAAGTGGTTTGCTGGACGCAATGCTTATAACAAAGAAACAATGGAAAGAAAAAGCGCTGAAGTATCTGGAAGTGAATCTGGTAACTGGCAAAATACGCCGATGGCTGTGTGGCAAGGCCAGGATGTCAATGGCACTTATATTGCCGGTACGCCAGGTTTACCCAATTCGTCAGTAACTTATTTGGATGGTATTTTGACGGCTGATAGAACTTTATCGGCAGGTACTTATTTTTTAGGAAATTTTTCTATTCCTGTTGGCAAAACTTTAAGAATTAACCCAGGCGTTAAAATTATTGGCAGTGTTTCTTCTAACATTAAAGTTTCCGGAAAGTTGGAAATTTTGGGTACGGTAGATAATCCCGTTTTTTTTACATCCTACAAAGAATCAGGGTTATCAAATAATGTCTATCTACAAGATTCTAATTGGGGTTATATCCAAATTTTATCCGGCGGACAAGCTGATATCAAAAATGTACAATTTAATTTTGGTAATAGTAAATGGGAAAATTCTCGGCCTAAGGGTTTGATTTATGCAGATAATGCTACTCTAAATTTAGATGGTGTAATTTTTGATAAAAATTTAAATGAACGTCCGCGTGGTAATGTCCCTTTAATTAATTCTAGTAATTCTTCTTTAGAAATTAAGAATAGTCAATTTTTAAATAGTCCCAAAGGATTAGTTGCTAAGGGTGGTAGTTTAAATTTATCAGGTAATAATTTTGACGGCTTGGGTTTATCCGCTGTAGAAAGTGAAGATCTGGAAGAGGCTGTGATAGAAAATAATACTTTTAATGATTTGGGCTGGGATTATATGGATCCAGTTAGAGAATATTGGGAACGTCCGTCTCCGCTGCTTTCTCCTGTTTCGTTTAAAAATTTTCTGCCGGAAAAAATTAAAGGTAATACTTTTGAAAATAATATTTTAAATTCTTGGGAAGTTTATGGAAAATTAGCTGCCAGTGGGAAGATTGATACTTTGGGAGAGACAGCAGCTATTATGGGAATGCTAGAGATTCCAGCAGGGATTAATTTAGAAATAAAAGAGGGGAGTATCATAAAAATGCCCCCCAATCACTCTCTTAAGGTTTTTGGGTCTTTATTAAGCAGGGGTGGGGAGGGAAGCGGGCAAATTGTATTCACATCTTTGCATGATGACGAATATGGTGGCGATGTAGATTTGGCAGAGCAGCAAACAACGCAAAAAGAAGGCAATGAATGGGCACAAATTTTAATTCAATCATCTGAACCAAGTGTCTTGGATAATACTTTGGTGCGTTTTGCTAATGCCGCTACAGCAGCAGATACTGAAGGATCCGTGTTTGTTGGCGGAGCCCCATTTTCCGCTAATAATCTTTCAATAGAGTATTCTCGCGTTCCTAGTATCGCCTTACATTTAAAAGATGCTACGGGGATGGTAATTAATGGTTGTTTTATTAAAAACGAAAATAAACGCGCCTTTGACCCCGGGGCTTACAATGACGGTTCGGGTATTTGGATTAATGGCGGTAATCCACAAATTTCCAATTGTGTGATTGATACTTTTAATTTTGGTCTTCGTTTAAATCCAGAATCCCAACCAGAATTATCTAATATGGAATATAAAAATGTGGATTTTGATGTGGGGTTGTGAGGTTATTTTGGTGTTTGCGCGGGGCAGGGGTTTTTGCTATAATTAACTTACTTAAAATTTAGCTTTATATGGATGAACAACAAATGATACAATATTTTGCTTCTAAACAAGACTTGCGAGAATTTAAACAAGAAATGAGTGAATTTAAAGATGAAATGCATGAATTCAAAAACGAAGTTTTAACTGTTTTAGATCAACAAACGGTTATTTTAAGACGTCTTGATGAAGAACGGGTTTTTGGTAGTGAAAGAGTTAATAAATTAGAAAAAAGAGTAGATAATAATGAACAAGACATAACTGAATTAAAAATAAAAGTAGCTTCTATTTAGAAATTAATTTGTAAACATGAAAGAAAAATATTTACTTTGGGGGATTAAAATTTTAGTCTACGCTTCTTTTATAATGCCCTTGATTGTCATGGGTGAGACTTTTATTTTTCCTTTTGTATTTCCTAAGGCTATTTATTTCAGGGTTTTAGTAGAATTAATGTTGGGTTTGTATGTTTTACTTTGTATCTTAAATAAAGATTATTTACCTAGAAATACACCGCTTACCTTAAGTGTTTTATTTTGGCTTTTTGCTTTGTTTTTGGCTTCTATTTTTGGTACTGATTTTATTCGTAGTTTTTGGGGCAATTATGAACGTATGAGTGGCTGGTATACTTTGGCTCATTTTGCTGTTTATTTTTTAATTGTTACTTCTATCTTTAAAACTTGGGGTGAATGGAAATGGTTGTTGCGTTGGTCTCTTCTTTGGAGTTTATTTGTTGGTTTAACTGGTTTAAATTTTTTACTATCTGACAAATCTATCATGAAAATTGGTGGTGGCGGAAGTTTGGGTAACCAAATTTATCTAGCTAATTTTGTTTTATTTTTTGTTTTTATTGCCTGGTATTTATTTCGTAAAGAAGAAAAAAAAGTTTGGAAATTTTTGTCTGCCCTTTATATCGTGGTTGGCGTTGGTATTATGATGTATAACGGCAAGCGTGGACCTTTCATTGGGTTATTAGCTGGAGTTTTTGTGGCGGCTTTTTTGTCTAGTCTTTTTACTAAAATTAAAAAATGGAGGGTGATTGGCTTAAGTATTTTTGCTATTTTAATTGTTTGTGGAGGTTTGATTTTTGCCTTTCGCCAGACAGATTTTGTTGGTAATTTGCCAGCCATTGGTCCAATCGCTAGAATTAGTTTGTCTTCTGGTACTGCCGAAACCAGACTTATCGCTTGGAATATTGCCTGGCAGGCTTTTAAAGAACGGCCGGTTTTTGGCTGGGGTCTAGAAAATTTTTACTACGCCTTTAATAAATATTATAACCCAGTATCTTTAGAACATGGATATTACGAAACTTGGTTTGATAGAAGTCACAACATCTTTTTAGATTATCTTTCTACCTCCGGTTTAATTGGTTTTGTAAGTTATCTTGGTTTTTTTGCTGTATGTGGTTGGGTGGTGATTAAAAGATTTAGGCAATCAGCTATCCAATTAGATGATTTGGTTTTTTTTACAATTTTTTTAGTTGGCTACGCCGTGCAGAATTTTTTCGTGTTTGATCATTTAAGTTCTTATTTAGTTTTCTTTTTTGTTTTTTCTCTGATTAACTTTTTTGATGTGGACAAAAAGAACCTGTTAGAAAAAGTTAAAGACAAAATTAGTCAAAAGGTTGTACCTTCTAAAACCAAAACAACTTTATCCTGGGGGCCTGTTTTAGGAATTGGTGTCATTACTGTATTTTTAATTTATACTACTAATGTTTTACCAGCTAGGGCCAACAAAGAAGATTTTCAGACACAGATGTTAATGCAAAAAGATTTTGGCGCTGGGTTTTCTAAAATGAAAGATACAATGCTAATTAATTCTTTTTATGTTGTTGATTTGCGCAATGATTTTAGTCGGGCTATTATTTCCTACGCTCAGAATCTGCAAGTGGCTCAGACCCCTGTCTTTAAAGAGGCTGCTCAATTTATTGTGACAGAATTAGAGAAAACAATGTCCGATCATCCTTTGGAATTACAAACTTTAGTTAGTTTAAGCCAATACTATGGTTTGTTTGGAAATTTAAATAAAGCTGAGGAATTATTGATTAAGGCTAGAGAATTAAGCCCAAAACGTCAACAAGTGGCTTATCTTTTGGTTCGTGTTAAGGTTATGAAGAAGGACTATCAGGGTGCTATAAATTTGTTGGAACAGACTATAAAAGATGATGCAAAAATTCCAGATAGTTATTGGTACCTAACTTTGATTTATATGGAAGTAGGGGATGCAAAAAGATCTTATGATAATTTAAAATTATCTGTACAATATGGTAAAGATTTTACATTGCAGGAATCTCTTTTGGGTGGAAATATTGCTAAACAAAATAACGATTGGTTGCTGTCTAAAACATTATTTGAACTTGCCTTAAGTAAAGATCAAAAAAATGTTTCAGCGTTGCTGGGTTTATCAGAAATTTATAGTAAATTAGGAGATAAAGAAAAAGCTAAAGAAATGGCTGATAGGGCGGCGTTGTATGATGCCAAGGCTTCAGAAGAAAGTAAAAAGTGGTTAAAGTAATTTTATTAAAAATCCCTGGTTCTAGCCAGGGATTTTAGTATAGAGAAGAGGTTTTTTGAATGGTATCTGCCAGATTAAATCGTTTAACTGTTTGGTGGGCGTGTTCCGATAGTTTTTGGGCTAGTTGTGGGTTTTTAATTAATTTATCTAAGGATGAGGCTAAATCAGAGGAGTTGCTGGGTTGAATAATTAAGGCATTCTCTTCGTTTTTGAGTATTTCTGGTATAGAGCCAACAGAGGTAGTGATGATGGGAACTTGCGCTGCCATGGCCTCTAGAATAGCATAAGGAAAGCCTTCTTTAATAGAAGATAGGACAAAAATATCAAGAGCTTTTAGATATTGGTGAGCATTAGGCAGAGTACCAGTTAAAATAACTTGTTGATTTAAATTATTTCTTTGTATTTGTTTTGCCAAGCTGTTTCTTTCAGGACCGTCGCCAATAATTATAAGTTTTGAATTGGGGTTAGTTTTGATAAATTTTTTAAAAGATTCAATCAAAATATTTAGTCCTTTGGTTTTATAGAAATTGGCAATCGTGCCAATCAAGAAAGAATCCTTTTTAATATTATTTTGAGCGAGAGGAGAAAATTCAAGAATCTTTTGTTTGGCCTCTTCTTTTGTCAAAAAATTAATTTTTTCTAAATCAATTCCATTGGGTATAACAAAAATACTATCTTTTTTGGCAGTTTTGTTTTTTAAAGCAATATTTTTTTCTTTTTCTGATAAGGGCTAATTTTTCCATTAGTAAATAAAGCCAACGTTTACAAAAAGGGAGAGATTCTTTAAAAACCCAGCCATGGGCGGTATAAATAATTTTTGGTGTTTTGTTAATTCGTCCAGCAATTGCGCCTATCACCCCAGCTTTAGAGCTATTAAGGTGGATGATGTCAAAATTGTTTTGTTTTAAAAAACTAGTGATTTCTCCAATCGCCATTAAATCATGCCAAGGGCAGATTTCTCTTTTTAATTGTTTAAAGGTAACAGTTTTAATACTTGCGGATTGTGATCGATTCAATAATTCTTGGGAATGACCATTAGAACCAGTGGCTATGGTAATATCAAAAGTTTCAGCTAAATTTGTAGCTAAATCAAAAATATATTTTTGGGCTCCACCCCACTCAGCTTGAGTAACAATATAGAGTATTTTTTTCTTTTTGTCTTCCATAAGTCAATTGACTTTTAAGCTAATTCTGAGTATACTAAAAAAAGCCTTTTTTCGCAAGAAATAGATAAAAAATAGACAAAAATTATGAGAAAAACAATTTTAGTAACTGGTGGAGCTGGTTTTATTGGGTCTCATTTATGTGAAACACTTTTATTACAAGGGCACAAAGTGATTTGTTTGGATAATCTGTTTACTGGTTCTAAAGAAAATATTAAACATCTTTTGAAAAATAGAAATTTTAAATTTATTCAAAAAGATATTATAGTACCTTTTTATCTTCAGGGTAAGATTGATCAAATTTTTAATTTAGCCTGCCCCGCTTCTCCAGTTCATTACCAAGTAAATGCCATTAGAACTATTAAAGCTAATACCATCGGGGTAATTAATGTTTTAGGATTTGCCAAAAAACACAAAGCTAAAATTTTACAAGCTTCTACTTCAGAAGTTTATGGTGATCCATTGGAACATCCACAAAAAGAGAGTTATCGTGGCAATGTTTCAACTATTGGGCCACGTGCTTGTTATGACGAGGGTAAGCG
>JAPLWR010000106.1:6049-21490 GCA_026396495.1 Candidatus Magasanikiibacteriota bacterium
GGTAAGCGTGTAGCTGAAACTTTAATGTTTGATTATCACCGCAAGTGGGGAGTGGAAATAAAAGTGGCCCGTATTTTTAATACCTATGGGCCTAATATGGCCCAAAATGATGGTAGGGTTGTGAGTAATTTTATTATTCAAGCTTTAAAAGGCCGGCCGATTACTATGTATGGTACTGGAAAACAAACCAGAAGTTTTTGTTTTGTTGATGATTTAGTTGAAGGTTTGATTAAATTGATGAATAGCTCAGAGAATTTTACCGGACCAGTTAATCTGGGTAACCCAGGTGAATTTACTATGAAAGAATTAGCGGAGAAGATTATTAAAATGATCGGGTCTAAATCTAAAATTGTTTATAAAGAATTACCAGAAGATGATCCTCGTCAGCGTAAACCAGATATTACTTTGGCTAAGAATAAGTTACATTGGCAACCTAAGATTAAACTAGATCTTGGTTTAGAAAAAACGATTGAATATTTTAAGAAAGTAGTTTAATTTGACAGCTGTGTTCATTTTCATTATAGTGTAATCACTTTTTGACGCAAGAAAGTAGGGTATTAATCCCTCACTGTGCCGCAGCCGTGAAGCTTGGGTGTAATCCAAGACTAGTCGGAAGATTGCTCAAAAATAATTCTTAACACTCCCGAAGCAGGAGACAAGAGATTTTTTATTTTTTAAAACCTCTTCCTGTTGAAAGAGGTTTTTATTTTTAATTTAAATTTTTTTATGAAACAATTTTTTAAAAAAAATAAACATCATTTCGGTCTCTGGGCACTTTCCGGATTAATTTTATTAGGGAGTACTTTTTGGCTTAATTCTTTAGAAAAGAAAGAAAAAGAACAACAGGTGATATCTCCAAAAGTCTTAGTTAGCACCACGTCTTCACTTGTGTCAGTTGTTGGTGACCAAGAAAAAACTTTAAATAAAGTATCTGGTACCTCACCATTAACAACTTCATCAGCCACTTCTTCTGCTGTTTTATCCTCTGTAGAACCAGAAAAAAAAGAAAATTTAGTTACCTTCCAATTTATTAGTCCAGGTGAGGAAAAGAAAATGCAAATTACTATTGTTGAAGATGAAACTGTCTATCAAGTTATGCTTAGATTGAAACAAGAACAGGGTTTGGTTTTTGAAGTCAAAGATTATTCCGGAGTTGGTGTTTTTGTGGAATCAATTAGCAATTTGGCTAATAATTCAAGAAAAAACAAATTTTGGATGTATTACCTTAATGGTAAAACTGCTAACACCGGTATTTCTTTAACTAAATTACATTATAATGATTTAATCACTTGGCGTTATGAAGAAGGAAAATTTTAAGGGTTTTTTGTTTTTAGGAATTTTAATATTTGTTTTATTTTTAAACATCGGGTTAGCCCAAGCAGAAGAAAATACTACAAGTACTCCAGATGTTGTTATTCCTGTAGTTGATGTAATAGACACAGCTTCCAGCACCGTTGACATAGTTATACCAGAGGTGATAATCACAACTACTACTAGTAGTAGTACTGTCGAAGTATCTACTCATAGTGACTTTTCTGTTAACTTAAATATTCGCTATCAAGATACTTTTATTTTTTCTGGAGTAGTTTCTACTACCCCTAAAGAAACTTTATCGGATTCGACTGGTGTAACTCACCTAGTTAGTTCTTCTTCAACTGTTTTAAGCGCTTTAATAGACGCTACCTCCATTACTTCTACTTTCGTTATTAGTCAACTTGATTATTACGATGCTTATAAAAGTTTTTATCTAAATTGTTTAACTTTAACTGCAGTTTCTACCACACCTATTTGTGGAAATTGGAATTATGTAGTTAATGGTGGTTATCCTAGTGTTGGTTTGGATTCTTATCAACTTTTTGGTGGAGAAACAATCTATCTATATTTTGGTGACTCGTGGAAAATAACTGTCTCTACTAGTACTTTTCCAATTGGTACCACCACCACTTTAAGCACTTGGCGCTATAATTTTGATGATTTAGCAGAAGAATGGACTCCTGATAATAATGATTTAATTGATATTAGTATTACTAATCCTAACTCGCTTGGTTGGTGGGACACAACTATAACTACAACTACTTTAACTAGTGACTCTTCCGGTTTAGCAGATTATGTCTTTTCTTCTACTGGCACTTATTTTGCAAAAATTACTTCAGCCGATTATTCTAAGTGGAGCCAGGCCGTTACTTTGATTGTTTTAGATGTCCCAACTAGCACAACTTTCGTGGCTACTAGTACGATGGAAAATTATGACGGAAGCGCCACTGGGGGTGGCGAGGTACAGCCAGGCGCAACTTCTTTAATTTCCGCATCCGAAATAAATTCTAAAGTACAACAAATTTTGAATTTTCTTAAAAGTCAGCAGAGTGATGATGGCAAAATAATTGATGGTGGTTTGACTGATTGGGCAATCATCTCTTTTGCTGCCAATGGGGAATATGCTGAAGATATAAAAAAAGGTAGTAAATCTCTTTTAAATTTTGCGCGTGCTTATGATTTTTCTGATGCTAGTGATTTAAATATTTGTGCTAGTTATCCTAGACATGTCTTAGCGCTTCTTTCCGGTGGTATATCTTCAAGTGACGAAAAAATTCAAAGTTTGGTGACAAAAATAAAGAGTCAGGAATGTTATGTAAATCATCAATTCGGGCAAAATGGTATTAATGATGATGTTTTTGCTCTTCTTTCACTTTTGGCAGTTAATCATAATAATACTGAGCCAATTATTACAGATCTTGTTGAAAATATTATTAAAGATCAGACAACTGAGGGCGCTTTTACTTGGGCAGGTTATGCCAGTCCTGATGTTACTGGAGCAGCTCTTAATGCTTTAAAATATGCCTTTAAAAAAGGTGTAGGTATTGATTCAGACGTTTTTGTTAAAGCTAAAAAATATCTCAAAAACCAGCAATTAAGTGATGGAGGATGGGGTTTTGGCCAATCTGATGTTTTAACTACTGCTTGGGCAGTTATGGGGTTAAATTCTTTGTCAGAAGGACAAAATGAATGGGCAAATGTTGATTTAAAAAACCCTTGGTCAGTCTTGATTTCTCAATTAAACAATTCTGGGTATTATGAACCTGTTTGGGCGCCAGGTACTATTGATTGGTTTGCTGTTAAACACGCTGTACCAGCATTACTAGGTAAGTCTTGGCCTATAATTTTGCAACCAAGGAATCAAATAGTAGAAGCATCAGCCAATCCCAGTGATTTAATTAATGGTGGGGTGGGGGAGGATTTGATTAAAATAGAAATATCTTCTAGTACACCATTAATTACTTCTTCAACCCTACCTCAAATTTTGGAAGAAACCTCCTCTCCTTTGGTTTTGGCTACTTCTTCTGTTTCCGATTTAATATCGGTTGCCCCGTTGTTGCCGTCTGATTCTCAGTTAAAAGAAAATACAAATGAAATTTTTATTCCATCTCAATCCAAAATTACTAAGAATCCATCAGCAATAATTGTGGAGGTTCCAAAAGATGCGGAAAATATTAAAATCCAGACTACTCCAGATCAATCTAGTGATCCATATTTACCTTTAGAGAAAAAAGTGGCTGAAACTGCAGCTGCCAGCAGCGCAGTTATTTTGGCTTCTAGTACCCTTTTGCTTCTTTCCCGTTTATTATTAGCTATTCTTTAGCCTAAAAATTCGGTTTTAAAGCTGGTTTTTTGGGGTTGATTTTTTTTGTAATTTAAGGCATAATATTCTTATAACTTTAAGCTTAATTTATGCCTTGGCAAGATTTATTTATCTCTTTTCGTCCTAAACAATGGATTAAAAATTTGTTTCTTTTTGCTGCTTTAATTTTTGCCCAGAAGTTTTTGGATAATCAAGCGGTTGTTTTAAGTTGTTTGGCCTTTTTAGCCTTTTGTTTTGTATCTAGTTCTGTTTATCTAATTAATGATGTTGTAGATGCAGAAAAAGACAAGATGCATCCTTTTAAAAAAGATCGTCCTATAGCTAGAGGAACATTGTCTAAAACAGTAGCTATTTGGGTGGCTGTAATTTTATTAATCATTTCTATTTTAGTTTCTTTTAACTTAGGTGTTTGGTTTTTAATAATTTTACTTTTTTATTGGTTGCTTAATCTTTTTTATTCTTTTTATTTAAAAAATTTGGTAATTTTAGATGTCATTGCCGTGGCTTTGGGTTTTGTTTTAAGAGTAATTGCTGGAGCAGTAGCTATTCAAGTAGTTTTTTCTTCTTGGCTTTTACTTTGTACATTTTTTTTAACATTGTTTTTAGCTTTAGGGAAACGTAAAAATGAATTGTTAAATATTTCTGGTAATGCCACTCGCGGAGTTTTAGCTGACTGCTGTTGTTGTTCCTTCCGCACTTTTAGCTTATGCTTTGTACACTTTTAATTCTCAGCACAGTCAGTGGCTTATGCTTACTGTTCCAGTTGTTTTGTTTGGTTTATTTAGGTACCTCTATATCATTGATAAAAAAAATAACAGTAATAACGGACCAGCAGATGATTTATTATTAGATAAACCATTACAGTTTACAGTTTTGGTTTGGGTTGTGATGGTTATTCTTATTTTCATTAAATTTAATTATTAATTTTAAGATAAAATTTTATGTCTGTACGTGCAAAATTTTTGTTTATAATTGCTGTTGTGGCTTTGGCCGCGGCTTCTCGTTTAATTAAACATCCTTTTAATTTTACACCTATAGTGGCCATGTCTATTTTTGCTGGATGTTATTTACAAAAAAAATGGGGGGTTGTTTTGCCACTTTTGGCTATGTTTGTGAGTGATTATTTTATTGGATTTTATGATTGGCAAGTGATGGCTTCCGTTTACGTTAGTATTATCTTGGCTTTTGGTATTGGTTGGATTTTGCGTCGCCATAAAAAATGGCATAATGTCTTTTTTGCCGCGTTGGCTTCTTCTCTTACTTTTTTTATTGTAACTAATTTTGCAGTATGGGCATTTTTTGATTGGTATCCTCATACCTGGGCTGGTTTAATTAGTGATTTTACTTTAGCTTTACCATTTTTTAGAAATACTGTATTAGGTGATTTGGTTTATACCTTTGCTTTATTTGGGGCGTTTGAATCAGCTAGTAGAGGTGTTTAATTATAAGCGAAGTATGAAAGTTTTGTTTACGTCCGGTATTTTTCCTCCGGATATTGGTGGACCAGCACGAATGATAGAACAGTTAGTAACTGATTTGTCTCAAAAAAAAGTAGATGTAACAGTTTTGGCTTTTAATAAAAAAAAAGTAACTCCTCATCCATTTGTTGTTTGTAAAACACAGAGCAAATGGGTTTTTTGTTATAAATTGTGGCAGTTAGCTTGTAAGGTAGATTTGGTTTATACTTGCGATCTTTACACGGCTGGTTTTTTGTCTTGGTTAATTGGTAAGAAATTGCTCAGGAAAAAATTAATCGTTAGATTCGCTGGTGATAGTGCTTGGGAATCCGCTTTAAATAAAAAACAAACTAAGGATGATATTGTTAGTTTTCAGAAAAAAAAATATAGTTGGCAGGTTGAATTGATGAAACGATTTCGTAGTTGGGTTTTAAAAAGCGCTGATCAGGTTATTGCTGTTAGTAATTTTATGAAAGAAGTGGCTCAGTTAATAGGTGTGGAAACTTCCAAAATAGAAGTAATTTATAATTCAGTTGATTTTGTGGAAAAGGGACACTCTGTTGCTTTGGATATTAAAAAAAAATTGGGCATTTTGAGTGGAGAAAAAATTATTATGACAGCTGGGAGACTCGTGCCGTGGAAAGGGGTGGATGGTTTAATTAAAGTTGCAGTTGAATTAAAAAAAAACCAAACTGTTTTGCCTTTCAAAATTATTGTAGTAGGGGATGGGCCGGACAAAGAAAAATTAGAAAAATTAGCCAGTGATCTAGGAGTGAAGGATTTAATAGTTTTTGTAGGTAAGATACCTTTAGAACAAATTTTTAATTATTACGCCATAGCAGATGTTTTCATTTTAAATTCTCAGTATGAAGGTCTTTCTCATGTTTTATTGGAGGTTTTAAGTCTGGGTAGGCCAATTATTGCTAGCGCTTGTGGTGGTAATTTAGAAGTAATTGAAAATGAAAAAAATGGTTTGTTAGTAGAATATAATAATGTGGGAGAAATAGTTTTGGCTATCAAAAGAATACTAACGGAAGAAAAATGGCAGGGGGTAGAGTATCAAAATATTTGTCAAACTAGTTTGTTTAAGTTTAATTGGCAACAAGTAGTTGAAAATACCCTGGCTGTTTTTAATAAGGTTTTAAAAACATAAAAATGGGAAAGATTTTACTTATCAATCCACCTTTTAATATTGCTAAGGAAAATTACGATAGTTCTGTTTCCGTTGGTTTGCTTAGTATCGCAAGTTATTTAGACAGTAAAGGAATGCCAGTAGAAATAATTGATGGGGCTAGACAAGCCAATTATTTAGAATTAATAAAAAAAGAAATTGGAAATTGTAATTGGGTTGGTGTTTCCGTAATGACAACTCAAATTCCTGAGGCGCTTAAAATTTGCCGTTTAATAAGAGAACAAAATCCAGCTTGCAAAATTATTTGGGGAGGAGCTCATCCTACTTTTTTTATCAATCAAACTATTGTAAATGATTTGATTGATGTGGTGGTTTATGGAGAAGGGGAGATAACTATGCAAGAAATTGTAGAAGGTAAAAAATTAGCAGAAATTAGAGGAATTGCTTTTAAACAAGATGGACAGGTAGTGGTAAATTTACCTCAAGAACTACATAATCCAGCCGAGATGCCTTTATTTAACTGGGAGCTAGTGACTTTAGAGATATTAAAAAATTTACAATTAATTCCATCTCTAACTTCACGCGGCTGTCCCCATCGTTGCACTTTTTGTATCAATGCGATTTTACAAAATCGTTGGCGTTTTCGCACAGTGGCCCAGGTTTTAGCAGATTTAAAAAACATCAAACAAAGATATTATTTTAAAAATAAAAAATTAAGATTTTGGGATGAAAATTTTTTTGTTGATAAAAATCGTGCAAAATTAATTGTGGAAGGAATGATTAAAGAAAATCTAGTTATTCCTTGGGAAACCACTATTAGGGCGGATTATATTAGGTCGGGTTTTGTAGATGATGATTTCATGGCCAAACTGAAACAATCCGGTTGTTATTTATTATCTTTTGGCGCAGAGTCTGGTAGTCCTCGTATTTTAAAAAAGATTAAAAAAGATATAACTCCAGATCAAATTGTGGAATCAGCTAGAATGTGTTTGAAGTACGGAATTATTCCGCAATATTCTTTTATGGTGGGCTTGCCGGGTGAGGAGAAAAGCGATATGATGATGACACTTAAATTAATTGATCGGTTGGCTAAGTTAAGCGATAAAGTGCAAATTTTAGGCCCCCAGGCTTTTAGGCCATATCCTGGATCTACTTTGTATGAAGAATGTTTAGCGGCTGGATGGCAGGCTCCACAAACTTTGGAAGAGTGGAGTCATTTAGTAGAAAATCAGCTAAGCTATTTAGATGTGAAAAATTTTCCTTGGGTCAAAGAAAAGGATCTGGTTGATTCTTTGGAAGCTTATGTACGTTTTGGAGCTCATAGTATAAAAAGTGCCTTAGGCTCATCAGTTAGTTCAAATAAGCTTTTGAAATTAGGTTTTATTTTAGTTTGTAAGTTGCGTTGGAAAGTAAAGTTTTTTAAATGGCCAGTGGAATTTAAGTTGGCTAAGAGGTTTGTGACAAAATAAATATGCGCCAGTTGATGATAAGTTTAGATAAAAATATTTTAGACTCGGAAACCTTAGCTTCTAAGCGTATGATTGAGTATGGTAGGGATCGAGAGCTTTTTATTATTATCCCATCCTCTTGTGAGAAGGTAAAAGATTTAAGCGATAATGTTCATGTGTATTCTGTTAGAGGGAATAAATTTTTTCAATTTTTTAAATTGCTAAAATTTGGTAAAAGTTGCATAAAAAATAAGCAGATCAATGAAATTACTGTTCAAGATCCATTTTTTATTGGATTGATTGGCATTATTCTTAAAAACAAGTTTAAACTAAGTTTGGAAGTGCAAGTACATGGGGATTTTTATGGCAGTAATTATTATAAAAAGAGTGGATTAAAAAATTGGTTTAGTTATTATTTGGGTAAATATTATATTTTGCCTCGAGCAGACAAAATAAGAGCGGCAGGGCAACGTATTGCTAAAGGTTTGATTAAAATAGGTGTTGATGAAAATAAAATAAATATTCGTCCAATTACTATAAACACTGATTATATAAAAAATTATCAACCTAAAAGTAATTTGCATTTGGGATACAGTGGGTACAAAAAGATTTTTTTATATTTGGGTCGTATTGTTCCGGTAAAAAACATCAGTTGGCTCATTGATATTTTTGCTGAAGTAAATAAAAAAAATTCCGATTTTTTATTATTAATTGTGGGGACAAGAAATGGTTTGGAAGAAGATAATTTATTGAAAAAAGTTAAGAAATTAAAATTGGTTAATAATATTAAATTTGAAAATTGGGTGACTGACCCAATTAGTTATATTAAAACCGCCGATTGTTTGTTATTTCCTAGTTTGAGTGAAGGTTATGGATTGGTAGCCATGGAAGCGGCCGCTGCTGGTACGCCAATTATAATGACCGATGTGGGCGTGGCTAATTATGAATTACAGTCTGGGCCTAAGGTGAAAATTATACCAGTAGGCGACAGAGATAAATTTATTCAGGCAATTTTACAACTATGATTAGGCTTTGGGAGAAATTTTTTCAAGAAAAAATGATCAAGATTTTTACCGAAAAAAAATCAGTTTTGGATATTGGCGGTGGTTTGCGTACTGAAACAAGTAAAGGAAATCGTTTAGATGAAAAAAACGGTTGGTTAGAGGATTACATTAAAAAAGTTGATTATAAAGTTTTGGACAAGGTGCCAGATTATAAGCCCGATATTGTGGGAGATGTTCAAAATCTTCCATTAGCAAATGAAAGTGTAGATGCCGTGATTTGTATAGCTGTTTTGGAACACGTAGAAGAGCCTCAAAAGGCAGTTAAGGAACTTTTTCGGATTCTTAAGCCGGGGGGGTATTGTTTTATTTATGTTCCTTTTTTGTTTTATTATCATCCCATGAAAGATTATTATAAAGATTTTTATCGTTTTACTTATGATGGGGTTAAATATATGACACGTGATTTTTCTCAGGTTGAAATTCAGAATGTCAGGGGGTCTTTTTCTACTGTTATGAATTTGTTACCAGTTTTTTCAAAAAAAACTAGCGTTTTTGATTGGCTAGATAAAATTTTGAATAAAATTTTCTCTAAGCAGACAAGTGGATATTATTTATTCTGTGTTAAATAATAAATTATGAAAATTTTAATTTTAACACAAAAAGTTGATGTTAATGATGATGTACTGGGATTTTTTCATGGCTGGATAGAAAAATTTTCCGAGAAATTTGAATCAGTTAGTGTAATCTGTTTACAAAAAGGTAACTACTCATTTTCTAATAACGTGAGAGTTTTTTCTTTGGGTAAAGAAAAAGGTCAGTCTAAAATAAAATATATCTATAGATTTTATAAATACATTTTTTCTTTGCGAAATGATTATGATGTTGTTTTTGTTCATATGAATATAGAGTATGTTTTTTTGGGAGGCTTGTTTTGGCGGATAATGGGAAAAAAGATTGCCCTTTGGTTTGCTCACAAAAAAGGCAGTTTTTTACGTAAAGTAGCTGTTGTTTTGTCGCATAGAATTTTATCTGTCTCCAAAGAAAGTTTTGTGGGAAGTAATAATAAAAAATTTAGAGCCATGGGCCATGGTATTAATACAGAATATTTTAAGTGTGCCGAGCTTAATTTAAAACCTGACAGATTAAAAAAAATAATTTCTATTGGTCGCCTTTCTCCTGTTAAAGGCTATGATTTACTTTTAAATGCAATTCATCATTTAGTTTATAAGTTAAATGAAACAGGCTTTGTAGTAGAGCTAATTGGAGGGGTAGCCAACGCCGAAGATGTAAAATATATAGAGCATTTGAAAGACTCAGTTAATCATTTAAAGATTGAAAAGAATGTAGTATTTAAGGGCCCTTTGGCTAATAATAAAATTTTACCAGTTTTATGTTCAGCTGATATTTTTGTGAGCATGCAATGCATTGGAGGAGCAGGTAAATCTTTTTTAGAAGCTATGTCTTGTGGAATTCCTACCGTAGTTTGTACTTCAGTTTTTAATCAATATTGGGGTAAAGCAGAAGAGCTATTTTTTTATAATGGTACCGAGAAAGATTTGGCAGAAAAATTACAAAAATGTCTTAATTTGTCAGCCGAAGACAGAGTTGCTTATTCTCAGTTATTAAGAAAAATTGTGATGGAAAATCATAATTTAAATAATTTGATTGATAAAATAAAAAATGAATTCGTCACTTTATGAGGTTTACTATTATTGGAAGTGGATTTATCATGCCTAGGCATGCGGAATCTATTAATTTCGTGGGCGGAGAAATAGTGGATATTATAAATACTGCTCATGGTGATAATATTTGGAAAGAGGCGGTAAAAAATCCAGAGGTGGATTGTGTTGTTATTTTAACACCTAATGATTTACATTTTTCAATTGCCTTGGAAGCCTTACAAAATAATAAAATAGTGCTTTGTGAAAAGCCTTTAGTTTTGAATTCCCAAGACGCTGCAGTTTTGAGTCGATACAAAAATATTTTTACCACTCTTCAATTAAGGCATCATCGGCGCAAAAAAATATGAAATAGAAATGGACATTTCAGTCTATCGAGACGAAAAATATTACCAAAGTTGGAAGGGACAGAAAGAGAGATCTGGCGGGGTATTATTTAATTTAGGTATCCATTATTTCGATCTTCTTTTATATCTTTTTGGTCAACCTAGAAAGATACAAACTGATTTTTTAGATGACCAGACAGGTACTGGTGTTATTGAGGGAGATAATTTTATTTGTCGTTGGAAAGTTAGTACAGGGGAACGACGTGATAATCAAAAAAGGCTTTTTAAAATTAATGGGGTAGATTATAATTTTTCTTCTCAAGATAATCTTTCTTATGAAAATTTACATCGTAATGTTTATCAAGATTTAGTAAAAAATGTAGGGATAACTCCAAAAGAAGCCAGTGTTTCAATAAAATTAGTTGAAGATCTTTATTCCTCCTATAAATAATTGTATGGTTAAGAAAAATAAAAAATTCTGGGCTCACCCAACAGCCGATATTTCTACTACAGCCTTTATTGGTGAGGGGACAAAAATTTGGAATCAAAGTCAGGTGGCGTCTGGCGCTGTGATAGGTAAGAAGTGTGTTATTGGACATAATTGTTTAATTTGTAATGGTGTTAAGATTGGTAGCGAGGTAAAATTGGAATCAAATATTGATGTTTGGAATTTAGTAACAATTGAAGATGGGGTTTTTGTTGGTCCTTCGGTAGTTTTTACAAATGATCCCAATCCACGGGCCAGGTTTCCCAAGAGTCAATTTCCACAATTTGGATCATGGAAAAAAACTTTAGTTAAAGAAGGGGCCACGATTGGTGCTAATGCTACTATAATTTGTGGCGTAGTAATTGGACGTAGTTCTATGGTAGGGGCAGGCGCGGTGGTGACCAAAGACATTCCTGATTATGCCTTAGTCATGGGTGTACCGGCAAAAGTTTCTGGTTGGGTTTGTGAGTGTGGTAATAAAATTAATTTTAAAAATAAAAAAGCTACATGTTTGATTTGTGAAAAAAAATATTTTAAAAGTAGTAATAGTATAGTCTTGATTTAATCGTTTAAATTATGAAGTTTTTGGATTTAAAAAAACAGTATAAACAAATAGCCTCAGAAATTAATTCCGCCATAAAAAGAGTTCTTAATAATGGGGTTTTTATTGGTGGAGAAGAAGTGAATAATTTTGAAAAAGAAGTTGCTGGTTTTTGTAATATAAAATTCGCTTTAGCTGTTAACTCTGGTACGGATGCAATTTTTTTATCGTTAAAAGCTTTGGGGGTTCAAGAGGGGGATGAAATAATTACGACCCCTTTTACTTTTATTGCTACCGCGGAGGCCATTGCTAATTGTGGGGCTAAGCCGGTCTTTGTAGACATTGATCCTGTGACTTTTAATATTGATGTTGATCAGATTGAAAATAAAATTACTAAAAAAACTAAAGTAATTTTGCCTGTTCATGTCTTTGGTCAAATGGTAAACATGGATAAAATAATGAAATTAGCTCATCGATATAAATTATCAGTAGTTGAAGACGCCGCTCAATCTTTCGGTTCCTTTTATAAAGGGAAATTAGCAGGCGCGGTAGGCCGTATTGGTTGTTATTCCTTCTTTCCTTCAAAAAATTTAGGTGCTTATGGAGATGGAGGAATGATTGTGACTGATAATAAAAAGATAATGGAAAAAATTAAATTATTAAAGAACCACGGGTCTTCATCAAAAGATAAGTACAAAAATTTAATTTTAGGAATTAATTCTCGTTTGGATTCTATCCAAGCGGCTATCTTAAGAGTTAAGCTAAAACATCTCAATAAGTGGATGGAAGAAAAAAGAAAGAAAGCCGCTGTTTATAATAAAGAGTTATCTGCGGTTAAAAAAATAATTTTGCCCCAAGTTTTAATTAATAATAAACACACCTATCATCAGTATTCTATCAGAGTAATTGAAGAAAGAAATGATTTGCATAATTTTTTGCAGCAAGCCGGTATACCTACTATGATTTATTATTCTTTGCCGCTTCATTTACAACCAGCTTTTAAATATTTAGGATATAAAAAGGGCGATTTTCCTAATAGTGAAATGGTGTCTCAAGAAGTTTTATCCTTACCATTGTATCCAGAGTTCAGTCAGGCCGAGCAAAAATTAGTAATCAACAAGATTAAAACTTTTTTTAAGGTTATTTAATATGTTAGTTGTCAGAAAAGCTCAGTATCAAAATTTTTTAAAATATTGTGATTTAAATCGCTGGTCAAGTTATTGGTATCAAATTAAAGAAATTTTATCTTTAAAACCGGAAAGTGTTTTAGAAATTGGGGTAGGTGATAGGACTACCTCTAGTTATCTTAAAAATAACACAAGTATAAATTATAAGAGTGTGGATATTTCTGAGGAGTTAAAGCCTGATATTGTTTGTGATGTGGCTAATTTAAGTAGTGTTATAAAGCCAAATAGTTTTGATGTGGTTTGTGCTTTTGAGGTTTTAGAGCATCTACCATTTGAAAAATTTAAAACTAACCTTCAGGAGTTAGGGCGGGCGACAAAGAAAAATGTCATAATCAGCCTGCCTCATTGGGGACGTCATTTTTCTATGGAGATTAGATTACCTTATTTTAAAAAGTGGAGTTGGAAATTTAAATCAAATTTTTTTTCCATTCCGCATGTTTTTGATGGCCATCATTATTGGGAAATTGGAAAAAGGAATTATAGTTTATCTATAGTTAAATCAGAAATTAGTAAGGCGGGATTTGATATATTGAAAGATTATGTTGTTTTTGAGTCGCCTTATCATCATTTTTTTATTTTACAAAAAAAGAGTTTTTAATTTGTTATGAAATTAGTTTATATTGCTAATATAAGAATACCAACGGAAAAGGCTCACGGTATCCAAATAATGAAAATGTGTGAGAGTTTTGCTGCTCTTAAAATAAAAGGTCAGGATATGGAGGTAGAGTTAATAGTTCCAGGAAGATCTA
This sequence comes from Candidatus Magasanikiibacteriota bacterium, assembly GCA_026396495.1. Lineage (GTDB taxonomy): Bacteria > Patescibacteriota > Patescibacteriia > Magasanikbacterales > UBA10003 > GWC2-40-17. The sequence goes on from JAPLWR010000106.1 coordinate 19,697, forward strand.
ATATAATTAAAGAAGACCCTTTTTTATTTTATAATGTTAAGCAGGATTTCAAAATAACTAAAATTCCTTGTTTTGGTTTACTTTCTTTGCCAGGTTTTTGGGGAAAAGTTTCCTTTTTAATACAAGAAATCAGTTTTTTATTAATGGCCAGAGGTTATCTTTTGTTTAAACGTTTTGATTTAGTCTTTACTAGGGAACAATTAACCGGTTTATTTTTTAAAAATTTTATTTTAGAAATCCATTCAATTCCTAAGAAAATATCTTTTTTCCATAAAATAATTTGGCAAAGATCAACTGAATTAGTGGTGTTAACTAATTATATAAAAAATTTAATTGTAGCTAGCGGCTTATCGTTGGAAAGGTATTGATGTGCTTTTACAGTCTGTTCAGTTTATTAAAAAAAATAGTTTATTAGTTTTAGTAGGTGGTAAGAAACAAGAAATAGAATCTTTAAAAAAAACATCTAATATTTTGGATGATCGTGATATTTTAATGGTAGGGCAAAAGCCACATAATTTGATCCCTTATTACATTAAAGCCGCTGATGTGCTAGTGTTACCAAATAAGGCGGGCGATGTTTGGTCGGAGTATTATACTTCTCCTTTAAAATTGTTTGAATATATGGCTGGTCGTCGACCAATTGTAGCTTCAAATTTGCCATCAATTAGAGAGGTTCTTGATAAAGAGAGTGCCATGTTATTTGAGGCTAATAATCCAGTTGATTTGGCTGAAAAAATTAATTTATTAATAGATAACCCAGATTTGGGGCGCCAGTTAGCTGACAAAGCCTTTCAAAAAGTTACTAATTATACTTGGGACAAAAGAGCTCAAATTATTATCAAATTTATTCTTGGTTAAAACATATGAAGATATCTATAATTTTGCCTATCTATAATGAAGAAAAAAATATCCCTATTCTTTACGAAGAATTAAGGGGGGTCTTAATGAATCTTGAATCTAATAAAATTATAGAAAATTCAGAAATAATTTGTGTTAATGATGGATCTAGAGATAATAGTTTACAAATATTAAAAGAATTAGCAGTGAAGGATGGTCACGTGAAAATAATTAATTTTAGAAATAACTTTGGTCAAACTGCTGCTTTATCTGCTGGTATCACTGCAGCTTCAGGGGATTTATTAATTCCAATGGATGCTGATTTACAAAATGATCCTAAAGATATTTTAAAATTTATAGAAAAAATTAACGAGGGGTATAGTATGGTGTCTGGTTGGCGTAAGGATAGAAAAGACCATCTATTTTCTAGAAAGATACCCTCAGTTATTGCTAATTGGTTAATTGGTGTAATTACTGGTGTTAAAATTCATGATTATGGTTGTACAATCAAAGCTTATAAAAAAGAAGTAATCCAGGGAGTTAATTTATATGGTGAAATGCATCGTTTTATTGCTGCTTATGCGGCTTGGCGCGGCGGCAAAGTAGCGGAAATTGTAGTCAATCATCGTCCTAGAATAAATGGTAGAACTAATTATGGAATTTCTAGAACTTTTAGAGTTATTTTGGATTTGATTGTAGTAAAATTTTTATTTAAGTATATGGATAGGCCAATTCATTTTTTTGGGGGGATTGGTTTTATTTCTTTAGCTGTAGGACTTTTTTCTGGATTTTTTGCAGTGTTTTTACGTTTATTCTATAAGATTCATCTTATCCAGACTCCTCTACCAATTTTTTCCGCTTTATTTATCATGGTAGGCGTTCAATTTATTGTTATGGGGGTGGTGGCTGAAATGTTGACTAGAATTTATTATGAATCTCAAAATAAAACTCCTTTTG
>JAPLWR010000073.1:0-10025 GCA_026396495.1 Candidatus Magasanikiibacteriota bacterium
CACATGTTAAGATGTTTTATATAAGTAGGCTACTTGCTATAATGATCTTATGAAAATTTTTGATATCGCAATTATCGGCGCCGGCCCTTCTGGAATTATGGCCGCCATCACTGCTGCTAAATTAGGTAAGCAGGTTATTTTATTAGAAAAAAATGAAATTATCGGCCGAAAAATTTTAGCTACTGGCAATGGCCGTTGTAACTTAACCAATAAAAATATAGATGTTTCCCGTTATCACGGCGCTAACCCAAAATTTATTCAACAAATATTATCTAACTTTGATCAATTCCAGGTGATGGAATATTTTGAATCTTTGGGAGTAGTTTTAAAAGAAGAAGATAACGGCCGAATTTTCCCCCGCACCAACCAAGCTTCTTCAGTGGTTGAAGCACTAGACTATGAATTAAAAAAAATGCAGGTAAATATTGAAACTAGCGCTTTAGTGAAAAATATTCAATATGAAAAAAATTGGATAATTAGTGGAGAGCATCAAGAAAAAAAATTCCAAATTGAAGCCAAAAATTTGATTCTCACCACCGGAGGCAAAGCCACCTTTCAGTTAGGATCATCTGGTGATGGATTATTTTGGTCCAGTAAACTTGGACATACAATTATTCCGCCTGCCCCAGCTTTAGTACCAATTGAAACCGTAGAAACTTGGCCTAAAAATATCCAAGGATTAAAAATTGAAGGCGTAGCTAAAATAGTTGCAGATGAAAAACAAATTTCTGAGAGCCAAGGTGATATTTTATTCACTCATTTTGGATTATCTGGCCCAGCGATTATGAAACAATCCAGAATTATTAGTTTACTAATACCCACCCAAAAAGTAGAAATACACATTGATGTAATTCCCGAGGCCACAGAAAAAATTTTAGATAAAAAAATCGAAACTATTTTAAATGCCAACGGAGCCAAATCAGTTAAAAATGCTTTGGCTGGTTTTGTGCCAGGAGATTTAATGAACACTGTTTTACTAAATCTGGAAATTGATCCAGATAAAAAATCCTCTCGCATTTCTAAATTAGAAAGAACAAGTATAGTTAAAGGATTAAAAGATGTAACTTTAACAGTTAGAGAAACCCGCTCTTTTAAAGAAGCTCAAGTAACAGCTGGGGGTATTAGTGCAGAAGAAATTAATGCCAAAACATTAGAATCAAAGAAGATACCTCATCTATTTTTTGCCGGAGAAATAATTGATGTAGATGGAGACTCTGGAGGATTTAATTTGCAATGGGCCTGGGCCTCGGGTTACTTGGCCGGCACTTCAGCTAGTAAATAATTTTAAAAATAAAAAGCCTCTGCTAGACAGAGGCTTTTTAAATTTATACTTTTTTAATCATTTTCTCTATCTCCCCCACCAAAAAGGGCTGGGGCCTGTTGAGCATTTTGCACATTCTGATTTAACTGCGTGCCAGTAATTTTTTGATTCAAATCTCCCAAATAATAGGCCGCTAACATACTGTAGGCGGTTGAAGAATGATTAGTTGGACGGGACAAATCTTTAGTCTGATAACCCTGGCTTCCATCTTTACCACAATAAGGAGTCATAGTATAAGCCCCGCCTGGATGAACAGTTAAAAAACTAGTAAAATTATAAACTTTATTAGAAATAATCATCCAACAATCTTGAGCGGTATTGTGTTTAGCTACTTCTGCTGAGGATAGAACAATTTCCTGGCCTGGAGCCACCACTATTGGGGCAACAACAGAATTATTAGAAGACCCGAGTAAATTTTTATTCTGATTATTTTGATGAGTCACCATAGCGGAAACTAGAATAGCCACCACCACTGCCCAAAAAATAAACAGGGCCACACCAACAGCAATTTTTATTTTCATATTTTTTTTAAAATCCAAACTCTTCTGAGTGGATGTGCTTTTTGGGCACATTTAATTTAATAAATTGTTGTTTTAAACTTTTCATCATCATAGGTGGACCGCAGACAAAAATATCTTTACCCTCTACTCCTCCGCTCATCTCTTTAATTATAGCAGCGCTGATGCGCCCCTTTTCTTTAGAACAAAACAGAAAAATTTTTAAACCTACGTTTTTTTCTTCAATTTTTTTTAATTCCTCATAAAAAATCGCCTCAGTCTTTTCATTCACACAATAATACAATTCTATCTCCCTTTTAATTTCGTTAGTTAAACTCTTAGCCATACTTAAAAAAGGTGTAATACCAATACCCCCGGCAATCCAAATCTGTTTTGGGGAATGGTCCTTAGTTAAAGTAAAAATACCAAAGGAACCTTCCACTAAAGCCCTGTCCCCAACTTTTAATTTATCTAAGTTAGCTGTGTAATCGCCCAAAGATTTAATAACTATTTGTAAATTTTCTTCTAAAGGAGAGGAGGCTATTGAAAAAGGGTGGAACTCTCCATTTATTTCACCACCCCTAAAACCCACAAAAACAAACTGTCCGGCCTGAAAAGATAACTTCTTAGATTGAGGTTGTAAAAAAATTTGCCAAATACTTTGGTCCAGTTTTTTAATCTCACTAACGGTATAAGTAAATCTCTCAACTAAATATTTATGTAAAATGGATCGATAAATAATACATAAAATACCCATAGCTGCCCAACCTAAAATATAATACCGTAAAAATAGATTACGAGAGGTGTCACTAGTGATTAAAAATACATGGCCCACAGCAAAAAGAAAAGCTAAACCCAAAAAACGATGTAAAGATTTCCAAATGTTATATTTGGGACGAAAATAAAAAGTTAAGACAAGTAAAAACATCATTAAAAATAAAGCTGCGACACCCAAAGCAACGGCGGGATTGGTGGGGCCAGGGAATAAAAATTTTACGGCGATATCTAGCGATAATAAAACATAACGATAAACCAATAAAATTGGATGAAACAACAAAAAAATTAAAGAAAGCCCACCCAAAATGTGATGCCAAATATAAATACTATTTAAACCCCAAAAGTATTGTTCTAACCATCTAATTCTAGCTGACAAAACCAAGTCCAAAGAAAACAAAACCATACCAATCAAACCTGTCACCTGCCCTAAACTAGTCATGGATAAAGAAAAGCCCCCAAACCGTCCCACCAAAGGCACCATATTAAGCCAGATAAGGATAGGGATTAAGGCAAAGAGACAGATGGAAATAATTCCTACATTGCGTTTCATAAAAATAAAAAATGATTTTCATTATTGTAACACTAACATTCAAAAAACCCAACTAGATACTTTCCATACGCCGACTTACGCTCCATAACAACTCAAAAATCTGGGAGACCATTTCTTTAATAGAGGGGCTTTCTATTAAAATTGCCAACCCTTCATTTTTGGCAGAAAATATTGCTACTTGATTATCCCAAAACATTAAATTAGATTTAAAAAACATCTCTTTAGGCAAAAATCTAGCCTCGCGCATTTCCCGCACATGAGTTTCCTTAGAATATTTTTTAATTTCGCTTTTTTCTACGCGCAAACTTTTTAAATGGATCCCTATTTCTAAACGACGACGAGTAAAATGAAATTTTTCTCCCAAAACATCCTGAATATCCCTGCCAGAAACTATCTCATAAACAACTTTATTTTTAGACTCCAAAGCTTTTAAGAAAATATCCGTCATTCTCTCACGATAAAATATTTGAACCTTGGCCGATGGAGTTTCTTCCCCTTGCAACTTTTTTAAAAAAGGCAAGATATTAGTTATCTCTCTAATCTCCTCTTCTCTGATTTTTTTTAAAACAGCTGGATCATGTGCTTCATAAACATGACGCCCTCTATTTTTGCTAACTCCCACCAAACCATCAGTGTGTAAACGACTAAGTATGGATTGAATGGTAGTAATGGGTAAACGCAACATCTTACTAAGAGGAGTTAGAGTAGTAGCACCAGCTTGAATTAAACCTAAATACACTTCCTTTTCTTTATCGTTTAAACCAAACTTTTTTAGCACCTCTGTTACTTCTCTGTTTTGTAGAATATTTAATTTTGCCATAATTACGATTTTTTTCGTAGTATTTTTTATTTATTTCTAAGCTAATTATAGCCTTTTTTGTTTTTTCTGTCAAAAATTACTAAAAAAATGGTAGAGAAATAAACTACCAGACGGTATAGTACAAGTGTTGGTCTTGGTTCTTTACAACTTAACACCTGGGGGAAAAAATGAAGGTTCTTAAAAAGGGTCGGCCGCAGAAGGGTTGGACTGGTGAATTTCTGTGCACTGGCAAGGGCAACGGTGGCGGAGGGTGCGGAGCCAAGCTCCTGGTGTCTAAGAGCGATATGTTCAAAACCAGCAGCTGGAGTTATGGAGATTCCTCGCCTGACAATTTCAACACCTTCAAGTGCCCAGAATGTGGAGTGCTGACGGATCTGGACGTCTATCGCTTCTCTGATCTGCCCAGTGAATCCGAGTGGAAAAAAAATAACCCCTAACCAGGAGTAGAAAATGGAAAAATCAGTAGTGAAGACGGTTGATATTATCCTCATTTACAAGAGTAAATGGTTGGTTCTAATTGAACGGGCCAAACCTCCCTTTGCTGACAAGCTGGTTATACCTGGTGGTCACGTGGAAGAGGGTGAGGATATTTTAGAAGCGGCAGTTAGGGAAGTAGCAGAAGAAGTTGGATTGCATTTAACCCCCGGACTCCTCTCCTATCTGACCACTCTGGCCTCGCCCAATCGCGATCCTCGGGGAATCTACGTTTCCACTGTTTTTACCGCCGCAGTATTTGAGATGGACTTTAGTAGTTTGCGCGCCGGTAGTGATGCCAAAACCATCCACTTGATGCGTCTCGACGAGATTCGTCCCGACATGATTGGCTTTGATCACTACGAAGCAATCAAGCTTCTCATTCATAAATGAATAATCTGTAACAAAACACCGCCAAGCATAACGCCTGGCGGTTTTTTAAAAAAAGGCTGCCCTGTTGAGCAGCCGATTGTTGCGAGTTACTTAGAAAAAGTAGCGTAAAGTTCCAGACCCAACCGAGCCATTTCCAAGTAGGCTGGACTAAAACGCAACCATTCAGGCGGGATACCTTCCAAACCCACATTAGCACCAATGATGGCGCCAACTACTGAGGCGTTGGAGTCAGTGTCACCACCAGCGTTAACTGCTTCCAACACTCCAGCCCGGAAATCATCAATGTGACGCAGGGCTGTGACAATGGAAAACGGCGCTGATTCCAGCACAAACGAGGCTGTGCCAAGTCGGCGTGAAACCTCAGAAGAGGGATACCCCTTATCCAGCATCTTGTATCTGGCCTTGGCCAAATTAGTACTCAAGATGTTTTTCTCGCCAGCAATACCACAATTATTTTCGATTGTTTGCACTGAATAAAAAATATCGTCAAACAAAAGATGAATGAAAGAAAAATCCACGTATTCAGAAAGAACCAGGAAAAGTGTTTTGGCGACAGCATAGGCTGCAATGGAGGCGCGAGGGTCAGAGTGAGTCAAAGCTCCAAGCTGAGAAATACTCTGCAAGAGTCTCCCATCTTCACCATCAACATGACTACCAGCCTTTAGAACTCGCCAGACTGCCACTGGCGCAACCTTCACGACAACACCATTACCACAATCCTTGTTTTCCAGACTAAAACATTGAGGCACTGGTTTGTAGATTCGCTGACCTTTCTGCCAACGCTCCTTCATAGCAGAAACGGCCCGAACCGTCGTGTCGCCCCATCCAACAATAGATTCTTCAAGAGCCTTAACGTGTTCCTTTGACAACTGCGTCAAATCAAAACCACGGCCCCAGATCAGAGCTTGGGCAACAGCAGTGGTCAACTGAGTATCATCAGTGGTGTCACCCGACATCAGACCAAGCTTGTAAGGATGGCTGCCCGCAAACGGTTTAACAAAACCGCGCACCCTACCAAATCGATGATGAATCTCCTGACGAGTCATCATTTCCACAGGCATACCCATGGCATCGCCAATGGCAATACCAGCAAAACAACCAGCCACACGCGAAGCCATTGAAGGGGCACCAATACCCTCTTCCAAGCCTTTAAAAAACATAACTTCCTCCTTAAAGACAAAGAGCCCACCTAATCTAAACACTAAAAACCTTCTTAGTCAACCAGTGAGACAATGCGTTGCAATTCTTCTTTTTTATCAGTCTTCTCCCAAGAAAATTCTTCTCTACCAAAATGACCATAAGCTGAAGTGGGACGATAGATTGGCCGACGTAAATCCAAATGTTCAATAATTTTTCCCGGACGAAAATCAAAAACCTTAGCCACAGCTTTTTCTAAATCTTCATCACTAAATTTACCTGTGCCAAAAGTGTGAACCCGGATACTAGTTGGTTCGGCTCTACCAATTACATAAGAAACCTGCACTTCACATTTTTCTGCTAAATCAGCTGCCACGATGTTTTTAGCCACATACCGCGCCATATAAGCGCCAGATCTGTCTACTTTACTTGGATCCTTTCCAGAAAAACAACCACCGCCATGGCGTCCCATTCCACCATAGGTATCTACAATTATTTTTCTTCCAGTTAAACCCGTATCGCCGTGAGGGCCACCCACCACAAATCTGCCAGTCATATTAATAAAATACTGAGTTTCTTCATCTAAATATTTTTCACAGACTGGTTTAATAACTTGTTCTAAAATATCTTGACGTACCTGTTCTGTGGTTACATCTTCATCATGTTGAGCTGCAATCACCACATTTTTCAAACGCACGGGCAGATCATTGATATACTCTACAGCCACTTGAGACTTGCCGTCGGGACGTAAATATTTTAAGGCTCCATTTTTTCTCACTTCTGCCAAACGACGGGCCAATTTCTGCGCCAAAATTATAGGCAAAGGCATCAATTCAGCTGTTTCATTAGTAGCATAACCAAACATTAAACCCTGGTCTCCAGCGCCTTGTTCTTCAACATTAGATTGATCAACACCTTGGGCAATATCTGGCGATTGTTCATGAATAGCGGATAAAATTCCAGCATGCTCCGCATCAATTCCATAATCTGAATTGGTATAACCAATATCTTCTAAAACCTGGCGCACAATTTTTTGCGCGTCTACATAGCCCTTGGAAGTAACTTCACCGCCAATAATTACTTGGCCAGTAGTGGTAAAAGTTTCAACAGCCACGCGAGAAGTTGGATCCTGTAAAAGATAAGCGTCTAAAATAGCATCGGAAATTTGATCACAAATTTTATCAGGATGACCTTCTGTCACTGATTCAGAAGTAAAAATATATTTTGACATAATAAAAAAATTATACACTAAAAAAGACTCAGCTTTTTTGTGCAAGGAGACAGAAGGAAGTTATTGATTAGTATCGACTTTTAATATTAAACAAATCAATAACCAACACCGTCACCTTAATTAAATTTAAAGTACCTACTTTTTTCTAGTTAAATCTTTGCCACCCCAGCGCCAACGTGGCCTCTCCCCTGTTTTATAACAAATATAAATTAAAATGGCAACTAAAAAGAATGTTTGCAATAGAAATTTTGATATAAAATCATTTTCAGAGCTAGATTCGGAATCTAAATCCCAACTTCTTAAAAACATCAAAATAATAAAAACAGCTAAAACCAACCAACCTTGCCAAGTAACTGGATACCAACCCCAACCATAATCTTTTGCATTAAACCAAATTTTTTTCATATTTTTTATCACTCTTGCTAAAAACTACCAATTAAAAATAAATTTTGTTAACACCACTAGTACCAACAAAACAAAAACCCAAACTAAATTACTAACAATTTGCCAGATCGACTCTTTTTTAAAATTGTTTAAAAATAAATAAATTGGCCGGCCAAACATTAGTGTGCCGCATAGAGAGGCGGAAAAAACAAGCAACAAAAGAAAAATTCCAAAACCTGAAAACCCTGGCTTTTCCCCCATTAACCTCTCGGCAAAAGAAAAAAACAAAGCCACCAAAAACACATAAGCCAACAAAGCCACAGCACTTAAAAAACCCATCAAAGTTATTTTCTTATTCATAAAATTAAATTAATTATATTAAATTTGATAAAGATACATTTTAGGATGACCCTCAAATAAATCCACTTGCTGAGGAACCCAACCAACAATTGGCCAAACATATGCAATTATTTTTGTTCCTGGCCGTAATTCTTTTTCCAATTTTTGTTTTAACTGAGGGTAGATATGGGGAGTAAGATAAAGATAAACTAAATCAGCATCACTAAAATTTGTGGTCCAAAGATTTTTAAAAGAAAATTTTATATTTTTTTTATTTTTCTGAAATAGCCGGCGAAAATGAGCCAGAAAAAAAGGCAGTAAAGAAAGCTCTAATCCTTCAGCCTTTGCCCCAGCCTGAGCAGCTGCACAAACCAAACGGCCATCACCACACCCCAGATCATACATTTTTTGTCCTGGTTTGATATTGGCTAATTTTAAAAAACGTTCCACATCGGTCTTTTTAGTAGGCACCCAAGGAGCCCCCTGCCTACCGGCGTAGGCATAAGTGATGAGGATAATCAAAAAAAATAAAAAAACTAAATTCATAATGATGAATTAACTATAGCAACAAAGACCCTTAAAAACAAGCAGAAAAGCCTGGGATATTGCAAAAACCTAAAAATGGTTTATAATACTATCTTTAACACTCTATCAAATCCTATGTTTAAAATAATCTGCCTTTATGGGCGCCCAGCCTCAGGCAAAACCACTCAAGCGGCTAAAATAGCTGAAGAATTTGGTTTCCAACAATTTGGTATGGGTGACCGCTTAAGAGAAGAAATTCAATCTAATTCTCCATTAGGCCAAAAGATCAAAAGTTTTGTCGACCAAGGAATACTTATAACTGATGAAATAATGGAACAAGTGATCAAAAATATAAAAATCAACCCAGAAAATAAAGGTGTTGTTTTTGATGGTTTTCCCCGCATGCTTTCTCAGGCTAAAATGTTAGAAAAGATAATCCAAGAATCTAATTTTGAATTTATTGGTTTTTTCAACTTGAAAGTCAGTACCAAAACAGCTTTACAACGCATCGCTACCAGAGGCGCCACAGAAAATAGATCTGATGATAAAGATGAAGAAACAGTAAAAAATAGATTGGATATTTTTGCTGAAGAATCTGTTCCGTTAATTGAGCATTATAAAAATAAAAATTATTTGGTAGAAATAGATGGGGAAAAAAGTATTAAGGAAGTCTACGCTGAAATAAAAAAACATCTCTTATAAAGAGATGTTTTTAAATTAAATTTAAAACAAAAATAGTTCAATATAATAAAATAAAAGTATTGCGGAGCACAAAAGGCCGACCCAACTAAACGCGTTTCTAGAGATGTCTGTTAATTTATTAAAAAAACTTTTTCTACTTGGATCTTGCAAATAATCATCCATCACTAAATACATTGATCCAAAAATTATCCAATTCATCCCTAACACAAAATCACCAGCGTATATAAAGTTTAAAACCCCACAAGCCACTAATAGCAGGCCGGTAATTAAATTGAGTATTTCTGTCTTAAAAGACATATAGTTATTATTATCAGTGTAAAACTTTTTGAAGTATTTGTCCAAAAAATATCACCTTAAAAAGATTAAAAAGAGACCCAGCCTTGTTTGGCTGGGTCTGTTGTTACCTAGAATCAGAGGGACAAACGACGAATCTCCTCCTTGGACTCAGCCAACGCGTCAAGCAATTCCTTCTGACGCTTGGCCTGGACATACAGAGGGCTGGTCTTAGTGAGATATTCATCCACTTCGACCCCACTCCTCATCATATTGATTTCCAGCATCTTCTGAACAAGAAAAACGGCGATTTCCGGGGTCATGACACCGTTCGTCATGACATCAGAGTAGCGCTTACGAACCAGAACGTTAAGGATCGCCAGTCCTTGAACAAGGTTGGTAACCTGGCCAAGGAGCACATCGAGAAAATAGATATGCCCGTGGGGAATCCCCAGACGGCAAGTTGGCCTACAGGGCAGGAAAGCAAAACCATTGGTATAGATATGTTCCGGTTTGGCTACCGCACCAATCTTGGTAAAAAGATCAGGCAGATTCACAGCCAAGTTGGCTGCCCTCATTTCTTCAGCAATACGCAAGACTTC
>JAPLWR010000073.1:10063-11315 GCA_026396495.1 Candidatus Magasanikiibacteriota bacterium
GGTCAGGGACGTAATCATCCTTGCCCAATACTTCTTCCAAAATTGCCATTCCTAGATCACAGGACAGGACATCAACCTCCTCGCCGTCCGCAATGATGACACCTGCACCAAGGCCTAGAAAACTGAACAAACGATTTTCTGTGTCGACCCGAAAAGCTACCTTTGCCATGATGGCCTCCTCAAAAGAAAAGAACCGCCTCGCCAAATTCTGGCGAATGTTGCTTCAACCTTAGCTAAATTATTATATTTTGTCAAGATCATCCCACTATAACTTGGGACTACTTGAATAAAACAGAATCATCTCTTTTAAAGAGATGATTCTTACAATGGGGATTATGGGAACGAAGTTGAAATGAATTTAAATAAATTTCAATAAAAATTATACAAAAAATTATCTTACTTTCATTTTTAAATTACTCAAATCAACGGGATTGCATCCCACTACAGACAAGGAATCTTTCAAATGTTCCAAACCCTTAATCACACAGTAATCACATTCTAAACAACTAGAAATATTTCTTGACCACAAAAACCAACTCGAACTTGCTTCATATTTCTTTTTTTTAGTTGAGATCGAAGAAATAATGTTTGAATTTGTATTAAGATTTATAATTACAGGTTGTGATTTTGTTAAAAAACGAATAAAATTTTTATCACCTAAAGTGCCAGTCTTCAGCTCTATCTTCCCATTAGAGTTCTTTTTGAATTTATAACCAAAAAAATCAAGCACCAACAAGTTTTCTGGTTCGGAGTCAACATGGGTGAAACAATCTTTTCCCGTTATTGCTGAAACTGCGCAGCTTGTTTTAGGATAATTCTTCACACCAACCTGATCACAATAACTTTGGATAAAATTTTCTACTTCTGGCTTAAGAATTTTTAATCGTGTGCCTTGTTCTTTAAATCCTCCGTAGGCTAACTTTTTTTTATTATCCTTAGCTATATCTATTATATTTCTAATATTTTCAAACCCATCATTTCTTCCAGGGATTATGGGTCTTAAAAACATAACAGTATTCTCATGAACTTGGCATAAATTTTCAAAACTCTTTTTTCTATCTTAAAAAGAAAAACCGCCCTCATTCAATCCGGTAAACGAATAAAAAATAATTAAATTGGGACGCGATATCTTTTTAGCTACCTCTAATTCAACTTTCATTTTAGTTATTATAGCTATGGGTCCTTGATGATTTTTTAATGAATCTAATTTTGCCAGCGTATCTTTAAGCTGAGTTGGAAACAAAGGGTCACC
>JAPLWR010000090.1:0-1344 GCA_026396495.1 Candidatus Magasanikiibacteriota bacterium
ATTGTTTGGGCTGACGTACCAGAAGCATTTGAGGACGACGTAGAGAATAAACTTCCGGTACTTGAGGAAGTACCCAAATTGGCAATAAAAAGCAAAGATGACAAACCGACGCATGTTTTAATTGAGGGTGATAATTATCACGCACTAACCTGCCTTAATTATACGCACAAAGGCAAGGTGGATGTAATTTATATTGATCCGCCATATAACACGGGTTCAGATGGTTTCCGCTATAAGGATAAACGTATTTTGGATAAATTTCCCGATGGGACAATCGTAGACAAGGAAAATCCATTCAGACAAAGCTACTGGCTTTCTTTTATGAAGAAACGTCTTGAGCTTGCAAAGGATTTGCTTACGAACACCGGTGTTGTTTTTATCAGTATCGATGACAACGAAGTCGCACAACTCAAGTTACTATGTGATGAAATACTTGGTAGTAATAATTTCGTCGCGCAATTAGTTTGGGCCGCCGGGAGAAAAAACGATAGTAAACTTATATCTGTCTCGCACGAGTATATACTTTGTTATGTAAAATCGATTGACCTGTATAAAGAAAAGAAAATAATGTGGCGCACAAGGAAAGAAGGAGTAGATGCAATCTATAAAGCGTATAACAGATTCAAACGAAAACATAAAGATGATTTTAAGGCCATCGAGCGAGATCTTAAGGAGTGGTTTAGTAGTTTACCTAATTCTGATCCAGCAAAGAGACAGAGCCACTACTCTTGTGTAGATGAACGTGGTATTTATTTTCCAGATAACATTTCGTGGCCCGGTGGAGGTGGTCCTAAATACGCAGTTCTCCACCCAAAAACAAAGAAGGCTTGCAAGGTTCCATCGAGAGGTTGGATGTTTGCGTCAGCTAAGAGAATGCAAGAAGTTATCGATGATAATAGAGTTCATTTCGGCGAAGACGAAACGAAAGTCCCTTGTATTAAATCATATCTCAAGGATAGAGAATTTGCAGTTCCTTACAGTGTTCTATACCAGGATGGTAGAGCCGCTACGAAGAGATTACGAGAAATACTTGACGGTGACTTATTTACCAATCCAAAAGATGAGGATGTGTTGAGCAATCTCCTTAATTTTTCTGCACCAAAAAATGCAAAGGTGTTGGATTTTTTTGCTGGTTCTGGAACGACAGCTCACGCGGTGCTCAAACTAAATGATATTGATAAGGGTACGCGTCAATTTATTCTCATTACAAATAATGAGGGGAAGATAATGAGTGAAGTTTGTTATCCGCGTATAAAGAAAATTATTAGTGGCTATGGTGAGCACATTGGGTTTGGCGGTTCTTTGAAGTATTACCGCACGGGCTTCGTTGGTAAACACAGCATA
>JAPLWR010000090.1:1405-13042 GCA_026396495.1 Candidatus Magasanikiibacteriota bacterium
CATTAGACTTAATCGAGAAGTCTGACCATTGGCAGATTTTTGAAAGCCCTGAACGCTACACCGCGATTTATTTCAGGGAAGAGTATGAAAAACTGGATAATTTTATTACAAAAGTTCAGAAACTCAAAAAACCAACATCGGTGTACGTATTTAGTTGGGAGGATGATCCATTCATAGCTGACTTTGAGGACAATGGGAGTATTACAGTAAAAACCATACCGCAACCAATAGTCGAAATTTATAAGCAAATCTACAATCTAATATGAACCTAAACCCACTTAAATTTCAAAGAGACGGCGTAGACGAGCTTACAACGCGTTTTCTTTCGTTGTGGAAAAAAGATGGTCGTCAATTGCCATTGGTATTCAAAGCCCCGACAGGTAGTGGTAAAACCTATATTGCCGCTCTATTTGTTCGTGGCCTTAATCATCTACCACAATGGTCCGAGGACAAGGCGTTTATTTGGATTACTTTTAGCGACGATCTTGCTATGCAAAGTAGAGATAAATTTCGAGAGTATTTTGAAAATACACTTGAGAATAATTTATTGACAACGCAAGACATCAATCGAGGCAAACTAAATGAAAACGACATTTTATTTTTGAATTGGCAGAAGGTTGTTTCGTCAGCCACAGAAAATCGTACCTTACGTCGCCCAGACAACGAAGAAATGCGCAAAGAGAGTGGTAAGTATTTTGAGGACGTTATTGAAGCAACTAAGAACGAGAATCGAGAAATAATTTTAATCATCGATGAAGCCCATACGCACGTTTCTACTGTATTGGCACAAAAAATAGTTGATATTATTGATCCAAAGATAGTGCTTCACGTTTCAGCGACGCCAGATAAAGAAATAATTGCAGAGGCCGCTGAAAATAACAGTTTTATAAAATTGGACCGTGTTGAGGTTATTAAGCAAGGCCTCATAAAAGAGAGCATTGTTTTGCAAAGTGAAGAAGATCTTAAAAAGATGGGACAAAAAGACCTTGATGAAGTATTGCTTCAACTTGGTATGGAAAGACGCGAAGAGCTCGTAAAAGAGTATAAAAAACTTGGTAAGGAAGTGAACCCGTTAATGCTCATTCAACTTCCTAATGATGATAAAGAGTTAATTGATGCCGGAGAACGCACCAAGGAAGAAATTGTTATGGCTTATTTGCTCAAAAAAGGTATTAAAGATCATCAAGTTGCGCGTTGGTTTGATGGGAAAAAAGAACATATGACGGGCGTTACCGACAATGAGAGCGACGTGAATTTTATGCTTTTCAAACAAGCCGCTGGTACAGGTTGGGATTGCCCACGCGCGTCAGTTCTTGTTATGTTCCGCGAAGTACGTTCTGAAAAGTTTTACACCCAAACAGTTGGTCGTATTTTGCGTATGCCGGAACCTCAATTAAAAGAGGATTATAAAGACAGTCCTATTTTACGCCGGGGCTATCTCTATACGAACTATAAACGTAATCAGGTTCAAATCCCGGACCAAGACGATAAAAATAAAGCGCAAACACAGATAGCTCTCATTAAGAGTGGTATCAAAAACATTTCACTTCAATCTGATTACATTTCTCGTGTAGATTACGGCGACATACCTCGTTCATATAAATTTCAGGAGAGTTTCTCTAATTCCATAAATGCGTATTTTAAAATAACAAAAGATGACATTCTCGGTAAGGCACAGAAAAAAATAAAAGGTGTGGGGTTGGATCTTGATGGATTACTTTTGAACTCCGTAGTAGCTAATGCAAAGTTTGAGGACTTTGAACAAATTGCACTCGAGTTTTCAAAAAAAGGTACGGATGTCTCACTTGAAATGTCAGTGAGTGATGTAGAAAAAACATTCAATTATCTTTGCTACCAATTACTTAAAGAGCAAGAGGACGAACAAGCAAAATACTCAAACATCGCTCGCTCTTGGAGTGTGCTCAAATCAGCAGTACGTATTTGGTTCAAAGGAACACTTGGTGAGGATAGTAATTACTTCTATCGTGTGTTCGTTAAGGATATTCAGAAGGGTCCGGAGAGTATTCTGCGACCAGCAATAACAAAGGCTCTACGTGATTTCAAACCGATTGCTCAAAAAATCATTGCTGAGAAAAAGAAGCAAGATGAAATAAAGGAAGCCCCTATTTTTTCAATTCAAAAAGAGTATAGGTTTACAGAGGATTATGAAGAAGTACCACAAAAACTTTATGCACTGGAGAAGTTTTATCTACTCCCAACCTACAGCGGAAGAGACAACGAAATAAAATTCGCAAATTACTTGGACAAGAAAGCTGGGAAAATAGAATGGTGGTTCAAGAACGGAAACCAAGGCAAGGATTATTTTGCCGTGCGATACATTAATTCAGACACAAAGGAAGAAGAGCTATTCTATCCAGATTGGATTGTTCTATTTGCTAATGGTGCCGTTGGTATTTTTGATACAAAGAAAGGCCGTACGGCCACCGACAAAGAGACGGCCGACAAAGCAGATGCATTACAAAAGAAACTCAAGGAGTTTGGTAAAAAATACGTTGGTGGAATCGTGATTGAAGAGGCCGGCGTTTGGTACTACAACAATAACCCAAATTATTCATTTAAGGATGGCCAATCGGTAAACGACAATAAGGACTGGAAACCGTTTGAGAGTTTGTGTAAATAAATTACTAAGATGTCAGAAATCAGAGCATTAACACAACAGATACGTTATTCTTTAAGCAACCTTAGTGCTCAAAACAGGCATCATGATTTTGAGGCTATTTGCCGACACTTTTCAAGAAGAAGGTTGGGTTTAAACATCATACCAGCCACAGGTCCGGTATCAGCTGGTGGCGATCAGGGTAGAGATTTTGAAACCTATGAAATTTTACCTGAGATTGTTCCTAAAAATGACGGGAAAATAATTTCTGGTACGGCGGCGTTTGCGTGCACAATTCAAAAAGATGACATTCCAACAAAAGCCAAAGATGATGTAAAAAAAATTATAGAGAAAGGTGGTAAAGTAGACATTATTTACTTTTTTTCTTTAGAAAATTTAGTGCTTTCTAAACGGCATGAGTTACAAAAGTGGGCTCAAGATACATACTCAGTTAAACTTGAATTTTTTGACGGTGAATTTTTAGCGGAAAACTTAGCTGATAAGGATTTGTTTTGGATTGCAATTGAGTACCTGCAAATTCCATCAAATTTATATCCAACTTCGAGCGATATTGATTATCTTAAAACAAAAGAAAAATGGGAAAACACCACAATTAGTTTTCCAAATTATGCCGTTTTTGATGAACTTACAAATTTAGGCAGAAGGTGTCTTTTTGATAAGGAAACTAAACAAGATATTCTTTTTTGGATTTCTAAACTTGAAGAACTATTAAAATTTGACTTTTCTCAAGAATTTAAGAGAAAAGTTCTTTATGAAATTGTTGCTTTGAGAATTAGAGGAACAGGAAGTTTGTCCGGTTGGGAAAAATTTGCGCGACAATACTTTGATTTATCAAATACATTTAATAATCAGGTTGAGGCGCAAGACGCTTGCGTGGTGGTTAGCTATGCATATGGGAGTATGATCAGGGGCGTCTCTGATTTTACTGATGAAGAAATTAAAAAATGGCGTAAATTAATCGAAGACTACGCTGACGAAGAACTAAAAAAAGAATACCCAAAAACCATACAAGCGGTAATTTATGAACTTAAAGGATATTTACTATTAACAAACCCTTACGATAGAAAAATAGATGAGGGGCTTGATTGGTGGATTAAATTGGCCGCCTTAATCAAAGAGACGCCCCTTTTTCCACTGGAAAGGTTCTCTGATGTTTTGGTTGCAATGATAGATTACATTGGAAACAATAAAAAATACGAACAACTCAATCAAACCATAGATGAATTGTTAGGTGAAAGAGTTGGGGGTTTTGCAGTAGCTGAAAAATGTAGAGACAGATCCATTGCATACAGAAAAAATGGTGAATTACTTAAGTCACTAAAAGAGCTTCATAAGGCTACTGTTGCGTGGTACTCCCATGAGACCCTTTACGGTTCTTTATTGTCCATGCTTCTCACAGCCGAAACTTATTTTGATCTCGGCCTCATATACGCCGCAAAGCATTACGCTTTAGCCGTCGTTTTTATAGCGGCGCGCGCAAGAGAAGACAAAGAAAAAGTTTTTATTCCCCGAGGTCTTTCAGCACTTGCTGAATATGAATATGCGAGTGGTGAATGGGCGCATTTTCTTGAACACGCCGATCTTGCCTTGAGGGGACTTTCCATTTATTCAAAAGGGCTTGATGATAAAACCACAGAGCAAATTTATCAAAAGATGTCGTTTTATACTTCCTTAATTTCCGTATTTACAGGGATTCTCGATAAGGGAGAGGTTGTTAAGTATGCTGACGACAAAGTAAAGAAACTAAATTCTGACATTGTTGATGATCTTGTTCCGATAGCAAAGGAAAGCTGGTCCACCAAAAAGACTGATGAAATTTTACATAAAATACAATCAGAATTTAAAAATTATCCTTTTAACGACGTTGGAAAAGAAAGAATGGTAAAATTTAACGCCTTTGGAATTACTTGGGATTTTCGTTGGCCTAACGGTTTATTAGAGACGGCAAAAGCAGAACAGTTAATTTCTATAATTCAGATACTTTTAGCCACATCAATCGAGGAAGAGCTGTATTTATTAAAGAGCGATGTTTTGATCGAAATAAATTTAGGAGACTCACTAAAAGTCGAAAATAAACCAGAAAAAAATAAGTTCAAATGGCTGGTTACGTTACCGCAAAAAACCCCGATCGAAAAAGAAGAGAAAGAACGATATCATCACGAGATAATTGCAATTGCAATTCAAGTTTTCGCAGAAGTTTCCCTACTACCCCGTGAACGTATTTTTAAACTGCTTGAGACATTATTTAAAGAAGGCTTTATGAGTAAAGCATTTGTAGGAAATTCTTATGAGACACTTTTTTTGGATATCGTCCCCAAGGAATTTATTTTGCCAATTTCTTTAACGCTTGAAAAATTAAAAATCACGCCCTTTTTCCAAGAAATTGTAAAGAAGCTAAAAGCGGAAGGATGGAAGGATTGGCACATACTCATGGCCACTGCTTCTATTGCAGTTAACTATCGGGTTAATAAAAGAGACGGAATTAAGAGATTCTTTGTTTATGTCGATGCCCTCGACACTCAAAATCCTTGGACTGGAGTATAAATCATCATTATTTGCGCCATCGGCCTTTCAGGAGTTTTTGGACAAAAGATGTCGTTATTTTGCTGACGATATACCGCATAAGGGCTATTTTGATTAATAAACATTTTCTAAACAATAAGTTCTAACCTCATCAAGCAGGCGGACCGATGAAGAGAGGCGGCTCTGGCAGGAGCATGGTCATGAAGCGTGTCAGAAGGCGGGGCTCAAGAACCCCGTCTATCTGAGTGGCTTCGGCTTCTTCTGCGAGGCAGAGGATGGGGAGATCATTCCCGTCTATCACCCCGACGAGGGCAACCGTCAGCTCATGCGCTGAGGGTAAGACACAAGAGGAGGTCTGAACATGGCAGCTCAGAATCAGGTTCCCATGGCCAGCGATGGTCCCTGTCCGCCGCCCTGCAACCCGCGGATCTTCAAGGAAGGCAAGACCGTGGTCGCACTCTACGGAAGTTCCAACGCCATCGAGCGCTGGGTCCAGGCCGTGGCGAAGCGGGCCGATGCTCTGGTGGACTGGCACTTCTTCGGCGGTCGTGCCAACGTCCTGCACCTCGGCGACGACGAGAGCCGTGCGCGCGTGCTCAAGGCGATCGACGAACTGGTGCCTTCTCTGGAAGCGAACTGCGGTGTCGTCCATAAGTACTCGGCCTAGTCATCCTTCCCGCCCCAACAACTCAACAACATTTTGTCCCCACCCGCCTAAGATTGCATCAAAGGCGGCTTTTTTTTGCCCCAAACTTGACATTGGGACTTAAATTTGTTATAGTATCTTTAGAACTAGTTTGAATTATTAAACTAGTTCTTTTTTTTAAATCAAAATTAAGATATACTTAATCTAATCATTTAATATTTACTTATGTCTTCACCTATTGCCCAAGCTATCAAACAAATTTGCGATGAAAAAAAGCTTTCTTATGAAGCTGTTTTAGATACTATTCAAGCCGCTTTGGCCGCTGCTTATCGCAAAGATTTTGGAGAAAAAAATCAAAATGTCCAAGTAGAGTTTAATCCAGAAACAGGCGAGATGAAAGCTTTTGATGTTAAAACCGTTGTGGCTGATGTAGATTTAGAAGCAGAAGCCGCTGAAGTAGAAAAATTAAAAGAAGAGCATGCTGCTAAAGTAACAGAAGCAGAAGAAAAAGGAGAGATTGCTCCAGAAATGGAACCTTACAAAAGATTTAATCCAAAAACAGAATGGATGATAACTGAGGCCAAATTAGAATACCCTAAAGCCAAGTTGGATGAAGTTATTCGTCGTCCATTAGAAATTCAAGCTGCTTTTGGCCGCATGGCTGCTCAAACTGCCAAACAGGTTATTATTCAAAAATTACGTGAAGCTGAAAGAGAAAATATTTTTGGCGAATACAAAGGACGTGAAGGAGAAGTAGTGATTGGTACTGTTGGTCGTCGTGAAGTCAGAAATATTATTATTGATTTGGGCCAAGCTAACGCCGTCCTTCCTCCAGAAGAACAAGTTCCAACTGAGCGTTACAATCCAGGCAGCAGAATTAAAGTTTTTGTTTTGTCTGTTAACATGTCTAATCGCGGTCCAGAAATTAAAGTTTCTCGTTCTACTCCGGAAATGGTTAAGAAGATTTTTGAAATGGAAATTCCAGAAATCGCCAACAGCGTGGTAGAAATTAAAGGCGTGGCGCGTGATGCTGGGTCTCGTTCTAAGGTAGCTGTTTATACTAAGGAAGAAAATATTGATCCAATTGGTTCTTGTATCGGCCAGCGCGGTGCCAGAATTCAAACTATTATTGCGGAATTGGGTGGTGAAAAGGTGGACATTGTTTTATATGATGAGGACACTAGTAAATTTATTGCCAATTCTTTATCTCCAGCTAAAATTCTGTCAGTAGAATTAAACGAGGCAGAAAAATCTGCCTTGGTTAAAGTTGCTCCAGATCAATATTCTTTAGCTATCGGTCGTGGGGGACAAAATGTGCGTTTGGCCTCACGTCTTTCTGGTTGGCAGGTAATTGTGGAGCAAGTTGGTATGGAAGCACCTGTTGTTGGGGAAGGCGTCACAGAGGAAGCAGAAGCCACTGAAGAAAAGAAAGAGGTTGGTAGTGAGGAATAATTTTAATTTTACATTTTGAATTTTATGATTTCTTCCATTTTTCATTCCATTATTTATCAGCCTTTATTTAATGTTTTAATTTTTCTTTATAACATTATTCCTGGACATGATTTTGGTGTGGCTATTGTTATCATCACCGCCTTGGTGCGTTTGATTTTATGGCCTATTTCTAATAAATCTATCCGTGCTCAAAAATCAATGCAAGGATTGCAGCCTAAGATTAATGCTTTAAAAACACAATATAAAGATGACAAGCAAAAATTGGCGCAGGCTACAATGGAATTGTATAAGACGGAAAAAATTAATCCGTTTTCCTCTTGCTTGCCTTTACTTATTCAATTACCAATTTTGATTGGTTTTTACTGGGTTTTAAGTGCTGGTTTGAAATCTCAAAGTTTTGAAATTCTTTATCCATTTATTAGCAACCCCGGTTCTATTAAAACCATTGCCTTTGGCTTTTTAGATTTAAGTAAGGCTAATATTATTTTGGCAGTTTTGGCTGGTGCGGCTCAATTTTGGCAAACCAAAATGTTGCCTATGCAACCCCCAGTTGTTAAAGGTGAAGGCAGCAAGGATGAAAGCATGACCGCTATGATGAATAAACAAATGATGTACATGATGCCTCTCATGACTGTATTTATTGGTGCCACAATTCCTGCCGGCTTAACTTTATACTGGTTAGTCACAACCTTGTTAACAGTCCTCCAACAAATAATGGTTTTTAAAAAACAAAATGATTCTACCATCATCACAAATTAAAAATCTCCCGGTTTTTACTAAAAGTGAAATTAAATTGGGGATTATTGTGGATCTGGAATTAGATACTGACAGCCAGAGCATTTTGCGGTATGTGGTACAGCGAGGTCAAATTTTAGGGCGTCTGCAAGAACCTTTGCTTATTCATCGCAGCCAAGTTTTGTTTTTAACTAATGAAAAAATGATTGTAGAAGATAACGTTGGTGAAGAAGAAAAGGAAAAAAAAGAAAGCGTTCCCATGTATGAATCAACTGCCCCCAATTATTAAGACTTTGGCTTTTTTTAAAATTTATAATCATCCTTTAACCTTATTAGAGTTACAGGAAGGGTTATTGGTAGACAGAGTGATGGGCTGGGAAGAATTTAAGACAAATTTAGATTTACTTATTATTAAAGGAGCTGTGATTGAAGATCGCGGCTTCTTTTTTTTGGCTGGTGGTGATGCTCCAGTAGCCAAACGGGTAGGGCGAATTTTATGGGAAAATACTAAGATGCAAATTGGAGCACGAGCGGCCAAGATTTTGCGTTTAGTTCCTTTTATTAAACTAGTGGCCGTGTGTAATACTTTGAGTTTTGGGGTTTCCAAACCAGAAAGCGATATTGATTTTTTTATTGTAGCTAAAGCCGGTCGCTTGTGGTTGGTAAGAGCTTTGGCAGTTTTTTCATTATTTATTTTTGGTTTATATCGCCGCGGTACCAAAACGGAAAATAAAGTTTGTTTAAGTTTTTTTATTGATGAAAAAAATTTAGATTTGCAAAAGTTGGCTTTAAAAGATGACGAGATCTCACCAGATATCTATTTGATTTATTGGATTACCCAAATTATACCTTTGATTAACCGCGAAAGAACAATGGAAAAATTTTGGGTGGCCAATTTGTGGATTAAGAGATATCTGGCCAATTGGGATTTTGTAGGCCAAGCCGAGGATTATAGAAGGATTAAAGAGAATTGGGTTTTTAGTTTAAAAAGAAAAGTTTGGGAGTTTCTTTTAGGTGGGGTAGTGGGAAATTTTTGGGAAAAGTTTTTTAAAAAGATACAATTAATAAAGATGCAGGGTCATAAAAAAACGCGTCGTTTTGACGGCAGTTCAGCTGTAGTAGTAAATGATGAAATTTTAAAATTTCATGAAGAAGATAGAAGAGAGTTATTTAGGAAGATGTGGAAAGAGAATTTAAATAATATAAATGTCTAAAATCATTCGCGTTTTAATTTATCTTCTAATTTTTTTAATACCCTGGCAAACTAGGCTGATTTTGCGTTCAGGAGTTTTAAATGGTGGTAATTGGGAGTATGGAATTGTGGGTGTTTATGCTACAGAAATTTTGTTGTGGTTAATTTTGTTGTTTTTTGTTTTAGATGGGGGATTAAGGAATCAACAATTTTCTAAAAAAATTAAAACAATTTTTTTAATCGTTTTAATTTTTAGTTTAATCAATTTTTTAATTGCTCCGGACAAATTAATTTTTGCTCAGCAGTTGCTGCATATTATAGAGGTAGGTATTTTAATTTGGTTAGTCAAGAAAAATAATCTTAATCAGTTAATTTTGTTTTGGTCGTTTATCGGCGGGTTAGTTTTGCAAGCTCTGTTAGGGATTAATCAATTTTTATTACAAACTACTTTTGCTAGCCGTTGGCTGGGCCTAACTTTGCATAACCCGAGTATCTCTGGTTCATCGATTTTAGAAAATTGGGATGGTCGCTGGTTAAGGGCTTATGGAGGCATGCCCCATCCTAATGTTTTAGGTGGTTACTTAGCGCTGGGTATTTTAATAAACATTTTCTTTTTAGCTCTTTACTTAAATGATAAAAAACAAAGATTGTTGGCTTTAGTGAATTTAGGAATTTTAACCCTAGCCTTGTTTTTTACTTTCTCGCGTAGTGCCTGGTTATCTTTATTTGTTGGGTTAGCAGTTTTGGCAATTGGTTTGTGGCGGACAAATAAAGAAAGATTAATTAAAGTTTTTTCCGCCTTGGTCCTATTAATTTTAATGTTTTCTGTTTTAAGTTTTATTTATAATCCTTTGGTTTTTGGACGGGTGACAGGAGAGGGGAGATTAGAAGCACAATCTAATATGGAAAGGCTAAGTGGCTATAATGAGGCAGCGCAATTATTTAAGAAAAATATTTTTTGGGGTGTTGGATTGGGTAATTATACTTTAGCGGCTCATAATCAAGTAGATGACAGTAAGGGTGCTTGGGATTATCAACCAGTGCATAATGTTTTGATTTTGGCTCTAGTAGAATTAGGAGTGATTGGTTTTTTAATTCTTTTTTGGCTCATTAGGAGTTTTAATTATAAAGGCGGTTGGATGTGGTTGGCCTTTTTACCTATTCTTTTTTTAGATCATTATTTATGGTCATCTTGGGCAGGTTGGTTATTAATTTGTATCTTATTTTTGTCTTTTATAAAAACAAAAACAAACCCTTGACACCACGGCCTCTCTGTTATAAAATACAACCAGGTAAGATTTAGCACTCTAACAAATAGAGTGCTAAATTATCCTCATTAATTTATTAAAATTTAATACAAAAACTATGAATGTCAAACCATTGAATGATCATGTGGTTGTGGAGGAAAAAGAAATCAAAGAAGAGGCTACTCGCGCTGGTATTATCTTGCCAGAAACTATGGATAAAGAAAAACCAGAACAAGGTAAGGTAGTGGCTGTGGGTCCTGGTAAGTTACTAGAAAATGGCACCCGTAGCGCTATGTCTGTTAAAGTAGGCGACACTGTTTTATTTAAAAAATATTCTCCTGATGAAATCAAAATAGATAAAAAAGAATACTTGGTTTTATCAGAGTCAGATATTTTAGCAATTATTGAATAATCATATGGCCAAACAAATTTTATTTGATGAACAAGCTCGTCAGGCTCTTAAAAAAGGTGTGGATATTTTAGCTAACGCTGTCAAAATCACCCTTGGCCCCCGAGGGCGTAATGTGGTTTTAGATAAAGGTTATGGCTCACCAACTATTACTAAAGATGGTGTAACCGTGGCTAAAGAAATTGATCTACCTGATAAATTTGAAAATATGGGGGCCGAACTAGTTAAAGAGGTAGCTTCCAAAACTAATGATGTAGCTGGAGATGGTACTACCACCGCTACTTTACTTGCTCAGGCCATCATTAATGAAGGTTTTAAAAATGTTACTGCCGGTGCTAATCCTTTGGCTCTTAAAAGAGGAATTGAAAAAGGTGTAGCCGCAGTGGTTGAGGAATTAAAAAACAAAATTTCCAAACCAGTCAAAGGTGAAGAGATTGTGAATGTGGCTTCTATCTCTGCTAATGACGCGGAAATTGGTGCTACTATTGCCAAGGCCATGAAAGAAGTAGGCGAGAATGGTGTGATTACTGTAGAAGAATCCCAATCTTTTGGTATTGAAACAGAGGTGGTTAAAGGTATGCGTTTTGATAAGGGATATTCTTCTCCTTATATGATTACTAATGTAGATGCCATGAAAGCAGAATATACCGATGCCTTGATTTTAATCACCGATAAAAAAGTTTCCTCTGTAGAAGAAATTTTGCCCATCTTAGAAAAAGTAGCCCAAAGCGGTCGTAAAGAATTGGTAATTTTTGCCGATGATATTGAGGGCCAGGCCTTAGCCACTTTTGTGGT
>JAPLWR010000069.1 GCA_026396495.1 Candidatus Magasanikiibacteriota bacterium
GCTACCATTCAAATTTATAAAAATGCTACTAAACAAATTACTAAAATAATTAATGAAAGAATTAAAACCTGGCAAAACATCTTCTTACAAAAAGACAATACTCTTTTAATAGTTGGGGGTGATAATACTTTGACTCAGTTTGACCAGGAAAAAGAAACTTTTGAATTTAAAGAGGCTGTTTGGCCGGCTAGAGAAAATAAAATGGATCTGGCAGTTACCTACAACACCAAGCTTTATTCTTTAGATAAAAAAAGTAACCAAATTTTTAAACACCCCCCCACCACCACAGGTTTTGGAAAAGGGGTAGCTTGGTTAAAAACCAACCAAGGAATAGATCTTACTGATGTCACTTCTATGGCCATTGATGGTAATATTTATGTGGCTAAACAAAACGGACAAATTTATAAGTTAGAGTCTGGTTTCTTGAGTACTTTTGAAATTAACTTCTTAGATCCTGTCTTAATAAATGTAACCAAAATTTATACAAAAAATGGATCAGATAATTTCTTTGTTTTGGATAAAGAAAAAAAACGAGTTATTATTTGGAACAAAACTACCAATAAATTAGTTACCCAGCTTACTAATCCCAATTGGGATAATCTAAAAGATTTTTCTATAGATGAAAAAGAAAGAAAAATTTATCTCTTAAACGGTTCGACAATCCAAAGTACCAAATACTAAAAATCTCCCCGACAATAAGTCGCGGAGATTTTTTAGAAAATATTATTTCAAGACGGCTTTGCCACCAGCTTCTTCTATTTTCTTTTTAATAGATTCGGCAGTAGCTTTATCAGCACCTTCTTTAATCATTTTAGGAGCGCCGTCAACCACGGCTTTGGCATCGGCTAAGCCTAAACCAGTGATTTCACGAACAATCTTAATCACATTGATTTTATTAGCACCGGCCTCTGTTAATTCCACATCAAAAGATGATTTTTCTTCTTCAGCAGGAGCGGCAGCGGCACCAGCGGCCACGGCCATAACTGGAGCAGAAGCAGAAACACCAAACTTTTCCTCCAAAACCTTTACTAACTCGGCTA
Source organism: Candidatus Magasanikiibacteriota bacterium (assembly GCA_026396495.1). Classification (GTDB taxonomy): domain Bacteria; phylum Patescibacteriota; class Patescibacteriia; order Magasanikbacterales; family UBA10003; genus GWC2-40-17. Next base: position 1,041 of record JAPLWR010000069.1, read on the forward strand.
AGTCTAAAACTGACAATTTTTCGATTTGTTCAACGAGAGTTTTAAATTTCTCGGGAACAACCACATTTTTTTCTTCACTCATAGTATAGTTGTATTAAATTAAGCTGTTGCTTTTTTATCTTTATAAGCATTAATAACCTGGACAAGCCCACGTAAATTGCCGGCCAAAACATTAACAAAGCAGGAAATAGGAGCCTGAATAGTACCAACCAATTTAGCCAAAAGTTCTTCACGGCTAGGTAAGGTGGCCAAAACTTTAACCTCATTAGCAGAGATAAAAGCTTTTTCCCAAATACCGCCCAGAAGAGCCATGTTGCTATTGGTTTTTGCAAATTTGGTGATGATTTTCACCGCATCCAAATTGTCACCGAAGTCAAAATTCAAACCGATAATGGCACCAGGCAAAGCTTTGACATCAAAATTGATGCCAACTTCTTTAAAAGCCAAAGCCATCATGGTTTTTTTCATCACAGCACATTCAGCGTTGTTGTTGGATAATTCGCGTCTTAACTTAGTGATATCCTTAACTTTCAAACCTTTGAAGTCAGTTAAAACGACCATCTTAGATTCTTTTAAAGTATCTACTAAGGTTTTTACTGCTAGTTCTTTTTGATTTTTGCTTTTAGGCATAAGAATAGATTCATATTTGCTTCGCTCGCTCGGAAGAGAAATTAATTTCTCTTCTCTCACTCGACTCGCAAATAAAAAAATCTGTGTTTTACCACAGAAGATACGGTTTGCTTCGACCTATTATCACCTTAAAATAAGGCAAATTAAGCTAACCTCAGCAGGAGATTAAGTTTGTAAAACAAACACCTGCTATCTATGGTTAAGGATAGTATAAAGGATTAAATAAAAACTGTCAAGAGAGACCTATTTTACTTGATCCCCTGCTTTAAAGTATTAGCATACCAGACCAACTCATCCAACATAGTTTTGACTCTACCACCAAAAGATTCATCTTTAATTTTGCCATTTTCAAAAAGATTTTGAATACCAGAAAAATATATTGCTTCACGAATATTAACCATATGTAGTTCTGTGGCTACTTGTCTTAATTGCTCCACCATTCTCACACCACCCAAGCCACCCATAGAAACACCACAAATACCCAAAGGTTTATGCGCATACTCTGTATATAACATATCCAGCATCATTTTTAATTCACCGGGATAACCGTGATTATATTCCGGAGATACCACAATCAAACCATCGGCCCTAGTAATTTTTTCCGCTAATTTTTTAGCCACGTCTGATTGTTTAGAAGCATCAGTGGCTGGCAAACGAAAATCCCTCACATCTAATATCTCGCTTTCTAATCCATACTTTAAAACTTCTTCCAAAACAAATTGGGCGGCTTTTTCTGATTGCCTACCCTCACGTGCTGTTCCTAAAATAATTGGTATAAACATATAAATTTAAATTAAAATTGTACCTTTAAATTTGCGTTCTAAAATTGCTTTTGCTACTTCAGGCAAGTCTAAAATTGCTTTTTCTACTTCAGGCAAGTTAGTTCCATCCATTACAATTACTTTTAATTTATTTTTCTGGGCTTCACGACTAGCTACTGGATCAAATGGCCAATTGGCTCCTGGGCTCCAAACATTCCCCACCATTTTTCTGTAATCAGACCAACTCATTTGTTCTTGCCTCTTAGCATCAGAAAACTTTTGGGGGTCTTTATCATAAACATATTCAATATTGGAAAGGTTGATCACAGTTTGAGCCTTATATAATTCTGCTAACTTTACAGCGTCGAAATCAGTAGAAAACCCTGGTTTCCAACCAGCCGCTATCAAAATACCCTCTGTCCATTTTATTTTCTTAGTTGGATCTTTAATAACCACCGGATTAGATTGGTTACGAAAAATACTACGCAAAAAATGAGCGTTAAGTCTAGTGGCGTGAATACCGATCCAATCAATATCTTCCGCGGCCAAATCCCCCAAATCCTTAGCTATCTGCTGATAACTTCTGGCTGTTTGCCCACCCCCACAAACCATAACAAACCTATAGTTATTTTTGACTAACTTCAAAATCAGCTTTTTAAAACCTTTTAAAAATTCTAAATTAAAACCTGTCTTGGGTATAATTAAAGAACCACCCAAAGATAAAACAATAATTTTTGGTTGATCTAATTTCACAATTTTTATTTATTTAATTTAACAAGAACACTTACCTTTTAACCCCGCACCACAGCACCCTGCTTTAGCTGTTCTAGCCTTAAGGGCACCGATAGTTCTGACGCTATTGGGAGTAGTAAAGGCCACTTTCCCTGCGGTAGATTTTTTGCGTGAATAATTTTTCATAATAACTCACTTTCTGACCACAATCTTTTTTTTGCGCTGCAGACTAACGCTCTCGTCTGCAAAAAATAAAAATTGTGGTCGATAAAATATTATCAATAAATTAAAATAGAGTATTTGTGTCTTTTTCATCTTCTTCCTCATCTTCATCTTTACTAACCGTCTCTCCTTTTTCAAATTTAATCTTAATCTGTTTAACTTTATTCTCTACATTACTTAAGTACTTTTTTAAATCTTGCACTAAAGCAATCCCTTCTTCAAATTTTTTCACCCCATCTTCTAAATCCACATTGCCCTTTTCAAACCACTCCACAATTTTTTGTAGTTCATTATAAGATTTGGAAAAGTTTACTTTATTAGATGCTTTTGCTGACATATTTTTTAATTATTTAATTCTGTAATTTTAGCCGATAAATTTCCTTTACTTAATTCTACCATAATTTCTTCTCCTCTTACTACATCGGCAGTACTTCGTATAATCCCCTTTTTGCCTCGCACAATACTGTAACCTCTTTTTAATAAACTTTTAGGATCTAAATTGACAAGCAACTTTTGCCAGCCATTAATTTCTTCTGTTAGGCTGTATAAATTAAATAAATATTGATCAAAATTACGCTCTAATTTAACAAACAAATCCCGACACTTAGTTAGTGGCGCACTAGCATAATGCTCTATGGAAGAAAAAATCCGATCAATATTGTGACTTAAACTTTTAATTTGATAATCCAAAGATCCAGAAATTTGCTCAATAGTAAAATTTAATTCTGACATTACTTCACCACGGTTAGGCACAACTATTTCAGCAGCGTTAGACGGAGTTGAAGCCCTAACATCAGCCACATACTCTGCCAAACACTCATCACGCTCATGCCCAATTCCACAAACCACTGGTATCTTAGAAGCATAGACTGCCCGCGCCACATCTTCACTATTAAAAGCAATCAAATCTTCCATTGAGCCACCGCCACGCGTTAAGACGCAAACAGAGTAATCTGAGACATGTAAATTTAACCACTTAAAAGCCTGTAAAATTTCTTCTACGGCTGATTGACCTTGGACAGCCACCGGTAATAAATCCACTTCTACTCCACCCCAACGATTATTTAAAATCCGCACAAAATCTGTATAGGCCGCAGCTTCACGCGAAGTTATCAAAGCAATTTTGGCAGGAAATTTAGGTAGATCTCTTTTACGTGAATCATCAAACAACCCTTCCGTCTGTAATTTCTTTTTCAACAGGTCATAAGCTTTTTTTAAAGTACCTTCTCCTACCAATTCCAAAGTATTAACAGTGAAAGACATTTTACCAGACTTAGAATAAACTTTGGGGTAACCGGTAATTTTAACCTTCATTCCATCTTCTACCGGCACCTTCAAAGTCCAAGTTGTGGCAAAACAAGACAAAAGACCTGATTCATCTTTTAAATCAAACCAGATCCATTTTTGTTGCGAAACTTTAAAATCCGCCACCTCGCCTTCTATAGCAATGGTATGATAGGGATCAACAGACGCTAAAGTTTCATTTAAAAAATTTAGATATTCGGAAACAGAAAAAGTTTGCATACTTCCACTAAACTTACCTAATTACTACCTGAGTCCCCACTTGGGCAAAATTATATAAATCCTCCATATCTTTATAAGCCACGTTAACACAACCATGGCTCATGGGCTGACCAAATTTATTATGCCAATAAGCACCATGGATAAAATAACCTATACCTCCAGCATTGCGAGTAAACAAAAGATTCCATTTAGTATTAGGAAGATAATAATCAAAACCTTTATAATTAACAATGGGTTTTTTTTGTAAAATATTAAATTCACCCATGGGGGTTGACAAACGTTTAATACCAGAAGAAATTAAAAACATCTTTTTCTCCCCAAAAAAATAAACAAGTTTTTGTGTTTTTAAATCAACTTCTATTTTTTTATCTATCTTTCCCAAACCAGAAGTAAGGGGATCAAAACCATTTCGCACTTCTAACCCATCAAAAAAACCATCCTTATCTGTATCTGGATAACCCAAATCAGTACCGAGTGTTAATTCTTGTGCATCAGTTAATTCATCACTATCGGTATCTATTTCTTTCAACTTTTTACCTGCCACTAAAGGAGAAAAACCATTGGCAATTTCTATCCCGTCTGAAAATCCATCACCGTCTGTATCAGCTAATTGAGCGTCGGTGTGATAAATATTTATTTCATCAGCGTCAGACAAACCATCAGAATCAGAATCCAAATTGGCAGCTTTGACAGGCAAAGCAACGAAAAAAAATAAGATAAAAAATGACAAAAATAAACGCTTCATAAAAAATAATAGATCCCTTGACTACGCTCGGGATGACACTTACAATGCCATTTTATCATGATATTGACAAAACGCCTAAAATGTGCTAAAATACTTGGTTAAATAGTACCTTTAAATAGGCTTAAATTGGCCTGGCTAGAAGATTTTACCTTGAAAAAGGCAGGATATTCCGGCTGGGCCCAAAAAGCCCAAATGTTTTGAAGATGAAACCCAAACGAGGAAGGACGATGAAGGATTTTCTGAAGAGGTTCTGGATCCCGATGGGCCTGCTCTTGTGTCTCGTGGTCGTGGGAATTCTCATGGTCACGACGGCCAAGGAGAAACCCACCTGCACCAACGGCATGCACGAAATGGCCACGAGCTTCCGCTACCACATGACCAACGACAGCGTGTCCGACCTTCGCTACAGCCTGGAAAACTTCCAGAAGATGGAGGACTGTCGCCTGAAGTTCGAGGCGGAAGGATTCCATCCCAACTACACCCAGAAGGAACTCCAGACCTGGGTCAAGGCCTCGGCCAAGCGCACGATGAAGACCGTCCAGGAGATGGCGGGGTACAATGGCATCGTCGACTTGATGCCGGAGTTCAACGGCCTGGACCAGGCCATGATCAACTACGGACTGGACTGGAAGGACCTCGGGGTCAACCAGTACCAGCTCGAACAGATCACCAAGACCTGGGCCAAGAACCAGCTCCGCCTCAAGGTGACGAACCTCAAGGAAATGCGGCCGGAAAATTGGCTCCCTGGCAGCCTCTCCAACTTCGACAAGTCGTTCGAGGAAGTTGACAAGTTCCGGCAAGAACACAATCTCAGCTGGAACGATGGCTACGCGAGCGAAGAGGTCCTGGAGTGCCTGCGCGGCCAGTTCTACGCCGAGCGAGCCAGGAAACTCTACGAGAGCCTGCGCTTCTACAGTCTCCCCCAGATGGACTGGCAGAGCAAGTCGCCCCGGCACTTTGCCGAAGCCATCTACGCTGCCACGGCCAAGCGAGGCTACTGCGGCTACACCGCTCCGACACAAGTCGAAGTAGAACTGGCCACCAAGATGGCCTACGCGCGGACGTCGGAAGCCCTGCTGTCGGACCTGCGTGCCAAGAAGTACGGCTTCCCGGCATCGCTCCAGATGGTGGAAGAGTTGCGCGGAATCCTCAAGGCCGGAATGATCCAGCCCGAGGAACTGGGCACGTCCGAGGCTGAACTCGAGGATCTCTCGCGAAAAAACCCCCTGGGAAAGTGTCCCGGATGCTGAAGGAGGAACCATGAAGAAACTGAGTTGGCTCGTGCTGATTGCCATGGCGTTCGCTGCCCTTGGCCTCGGGATCATCCTGGGGAACGGCGCCGCGATGTTGAACATGGCTCTACGAGGGGTCAAGGTCAACGAGACCGCCGGAATCGCAATCCCCGGACTCTTGATCGGCGGCGGGATTGGACTGGCCTTCGGCCTGCTGATCTCGATGGGTGCGGCCTTCCTCGCCAAATGGACTCAGATCCTCTTTGGCCGGGGTGGCCCATACCCCACCTGGTGGGGCTGCTTCAAGAAGGGAGCGCCGCTGGTCTGCCTGATCACCACCTCCGCCGGCTCAACCATCGGCGGCCTCATCTGCATCTTCTTCTTCTAGAACATCCAATAACCTGAACCCCGCATCAAAGCTACAACCATGCTTTGCTCTGCGGGGTTATTTTTTTACAAAATTTTAATTTTAGGGTTTAAAATAACCCCTTAACAAACAGATTCAATAGTGTTAAAGTCATATTATCAACAACGTACCTTTAACATTTCAATCCACAGGGGGAATAAAATGATTGAGTTTTTAAACAGTTCTAGGATTTTTTTTCCGCCAGGCATGGCTAACCTTTACAGAGAACAAGATAAAGTAGAAGTCAACCGGGTCACGAGCCACAAGAGACACCAAGAAAAAAGCTGGCGTTATCTGCAAGAAAACAATCCTAATCGTTTTCGTATCAAGCAGATTGCCAAGCTGCCTGGCGTGACTGTTTGGACTGTAAACGGAGCCGCAATCCGCCGCACCACCTATGTTGACTTCACCATGGGTGGGCATGGTTACCGTTACTTCTTCGTTCCTCTCAACGAAATCTGGATAGATCAAGCCTATGCTCGCAAGGCTGATCTTTGGCCAACCATCTGGCACGAATTTTTTGAACGCATTCTGATGCGTCACAAACTTTCGTACAGCGCAGCTCACACTATGGCCTCACGCCTAGAAATCATCCTGCGTGAAGGAACCACCTTTGTTTTGCCAGTAGGAGCTTTTCGCCAAACCAAAGGTTACTGTGGTCCAGCTGCAGCTAAAATCTATCTGGATTACCTAGGCTCTTTCTTTACTGAACAACACCTGGCAAAACTATTTGGAACCACCCCCGCATCTGGAACTGATCCTGCTGCTTTGAAAACAGCAGTGAAGGAGCTGGGCTTCCGCGTTGAACATCGTGGTCGACCTCTGACAGCAAGAAACATCCAGCGTTTTTGCAAAGAAACTGGAGCTAAAAGTGTCCATCTGGGAGAAATGATCGCCGGAGTAGAAAGACACGCCAAAGCAGTAACTTTGCGTAAAGCCTGGACAGTTGGAGCTGTTAAGCAATCTATTCGCCGTGGTTTGCCAATCATGGCCAATGTTCAAGATGACAGAAAGTATGGCAGTGGCCATTATTGTCTAATCATCGGCTTCACAAAAGAAACTTTCATCCTCTCTGATCCTCAAGAGGATAGAGGTTACCGAGAAGTACCAATCGAGGAATTTATGCAACTTTGGTATGAACTAGAAGATGGAACCTTCCGTGAAGGCTTCACCATTGAACCGCGAAGATAGACTCTCTCTTTTAACCAACACTACCCCCGCCTGTTTTAGCAAGCGGGGTTTTATTTTTTTATAATTTTTTCTCCATCACTTACAAACTCCACCGCCCCCACTTTGTCTGTTCTAAAAATTTTGGAGTTATGTCTTTCTAACCGCCTGAGAGTTCTTAAATGTGGATGACCAAAATCATTATCTTTCCCCACAGAAATTATGGCAGACTCTGGTGCTACTTTTTTTAAAAATTCTTCACTAGTTGAGGAATTGCTACCATGATGTCCCACTTTTAAAACGTCAGCTTTTAAATCTACGCCACCAGCTAACAACTCTTTTTCCACCACCACTTCAGCGTCACCAGTAAATAAAAAACTAGTCTGATCATAAACCAATTTAAAAACTATTGAACTGTTATTTAAATTAGTAAATTTTGTTTCAGATAAATCTTTCAGAGGAAACAAAAAATTTAATTGCACTCCGCCAATTTCCACTGCACCATTTTCTTTAACAATATTCATCTTAATATTTTTATCTCTGATGATTTTTAACCATTCTAAAAACGCTCCCGTAGTATGCAAAACACCAGTATAATAAACTTCTCCTACTTCATAGCGTTTTAAAACATCCACCAAACCATCCAGATGATCGGCATGAGGATGAGTTAAAATCATCACATCAATCTTTTTTTGTTTTAATGGCAAAAATTTGCCTAATTCCGAAAGTACTTTGTCGTCTGGTCCCCCATCAACTAAAATTGTTTTATTTTCTGGTGTAATAATTAAAGAAGAGTCACCCTGGCCTACATCTAAAAAAATTACTCGCAAATTACTTTTAGGTACTGGCTGCGCCTCTTCATTCATTACATTAGGTGACACCTGGGTGCAACCAGATAAAAAAACTAGTAAAAACAAAACCCCAACCAGACCAAAAAAATGTCTAAATTTTTTCTTTTTTATAATCAGCATAAACAAAATAAATTAAACAACCGTATAATAATATCATTAGCCAACCTGGCATGATTAAGTTTATAGCAGCTAATTTCCAACTAGCCAAAAACTCGGCCACTTTTATTATATAGCTTAAAACAACCCAAGTGCCATAAGCTAAAAACTGTCCTAGAGGTAAATAAACGATTGCCGCAAATAAAGAGACAAAACCAAGTAACATTGCCAAGGGCACTACGGGCAAAATAAGTAAGTTAGCCAGAGGCGCAATCACAGAAAATTTGCCAAAAGTATAAATAACTAAGGGTGTAGTAAAAATAATAGCCGAAAGAGTTGTCAGAATAATTTCTTTTAGACCAAATTTATTAGACCAAGCCAAAAATATTTTTTCCAAAATCGGGGTAAAATAAATTAAACCAATAGTAGACAAAAAAGAAAGCTGAAAACCAACATCAAAAAATAAAAGCCTGGGGTTAATGAGTAACATAACAGCGGCACTTAAAATTAAAATTCTTCCTACCATTGCCTTGCGCCCACTTCGCTTCCCCCATAAAACTAACACTCCCATAACAGCCGCCCTCACCACCGAGGCGCTAGCCCCACTTAATAAAACAAAAAATAAAATTACTCCCAAAGTAAACCAGAAGGCTCGCCACCGACTAAGGCGCAAAAATTTAAACACCACCAACAAACTTGCCACAATAATAGTAATGTTATAACCGGAAATAGCAATGATATGAGTTACACCTGTCCTACTAAAAGAATTTTTTAAATCATCCGGCATGGTAGCTCTATCGCCATACAAAAGTCCGCGCAAAAAAGATGAATGCGGTTCTGGTAGTAAATAATTTATTTTCTGATTAAAATAATTTTTAAGATTGAGAAAAACTTTATAAAAATCAAAGTAGCTAGAAGTAACTTGATTTAAAACTTGGGCGTTAAAACAAGCCACCCAAACACCCTCTTTGTGCAGATAATCAGCATAAGAAAATTGACCTTCTTGTTCTAAATCTTTGGGATTTACCAGACTACAACGCACCTCTAATTTTGCACCATAATTATAAGTGGGATATTTATCTAAATAGATAATTGTCTTGCCTTTAATCTTTTGATAATTATCAGTTGTAAAAAATTTAATACCCTGTGCGTGGAAATAAACTCTTTGATAATTACCAGAAATACTCCCATCACTGACGGCCACCCCGCTAAGAATAGCAAACCGTCCGGAATAAAAACGCAAATTTTTCAGTGCATTTGTAGGCTCGGACAAAACAAAACGCAACCCACCCAAAAATAAAAAAATGACTAGTAAAATAATTACTTGCCATTTTTTAGACATCTTAATTCCCAAAGATAAAACCAGGAAAAACAAAACACCCAACAACATTAACCAATCTTTTCTAGCCCAATCTAAAACAGAAGCCAAGGCAACTCCCACAATAAAACCTGCCCAAACGGCCAAAAAAATTCTGGAATTAGAATTTGATAATTTTTCCAAGAACATCTCCCCCTTAATTAATTTTAAACCACTATATTAATCAGCTTACCGGGCACGAAAATTATCTTTTTGGGTTCTTTGCCTTCTAACCACTTCTGAATTTTTTCGCTAGCCAAAGCTGTTTTTTTAGCTTCAACTTCCGTAATTTCTGCTGCCACGTCTATTGTCTCACGCAATTTTCCATTAACTTGTACAGCCAAAGTAATAGTAATATCCTTAGCTAATTCCGCATTGAACTCCGGCCAAACATTAACAAAAATACTCTTTTTCTCACCCAAAGCTTCCCAAATTTCTTCTGCCAAATGTGGCGTAAAAGG
>JAPLWR010000070.1 GCA_026396495.1 Candidatus Magasanikiibacteriota bacterium
AATGTGCCAATAAAAAAATTAGGACGATTTTTATTATCGTTTAGAGCTGGCAAAATATTGTTGGCAACTTCTTCAACTTTGGCTAAATCAGTTGGCTCAATAACTTCTCCTTCAATAGGGTTTTCTTGAAGGTTTTTTTTAGGGGTCATATAGGTTAAAAATATTTTTATTTGTTATTCTTATTTTACCAAAAAACAAACAAACCGGCAATTTAATTGCCGGTTTGTTTTGGAACGTCATTTATATTTTTTGGATTGCTTTTTACCTCTTCTTTTTCTTCTTTCTTTTTGATGGTTCCAGGATTTGGGGAGAAGAGAGGATTTTTGATTTTCCACTTATCCACAAATTGGCCAATGCCCTTTTGTTCAAACTTATTTTTGACCGTGGCTTTTTTTTGGGACCATTTTAAGAGACTTTCAAAATTTAACTGGTAACGGCCTCTAACCACTGCATAGATAATTTCTTGGTCTTTGATAGCACGTCTAATGGTCTGTGGATTAATGCCAAAAAGCCTGGCTGCTTCGGACACTGATAGTCTGATTATTTCACTCATAAAAGATTAAAAATATATCCTATTTGTATACACTATTGTATACAAATAGAGTAACACAAGTAGTAAAAAATGTCAAGAAGGGGAGGGGTTAAAAAATGAGCTTAATTTTTTTTCTTATAATTTTATCGGCACCTGAAAAAGCCTCCAGTTGTATACACTAGTGTATACAACCAGCCTATTTTTAGTACCCAGACCTTGCTTTGAAAATGATATTTTTGAGGGTGGTTTTCATTGCCTTTGTTTACTTTTTTTGTTATACTGCTTTTCAAGTATTCTAAATAAGGGGAAGGGAAAATGGTGTAACATTTTCTTTTTAATTTCGTCTTATTACATGTCGATACAAACAGACGTACAAGAGAAGTGGTTGCTATATCAATTGAAAGTCAAAAAAGACCCGTTAGCCTACGGTAAACTTTATGATTTATACGCACCCAAGATTTATCGTTTTATCTATTTCAAAGTTTCTTCAGTGGCTGACGCAGAAGATTTAACTGCTGAAGTTTTTTTAAAAACTTGGGAACATATAAATAGTGGAAAGGAAGTAAAGAAGTTTGCGGGGCTATTGTATCGCGTAGCCAGAAATAAAGTAATAGATTTTTATCGTCATCGCCAAGTAGCAGGAGAGATCCCCATTGATGAATTAATGTTGAAGAAACTTTCTGATGAAGGTACGATGGTAAAAAATTTAGAAACACTGAACGAAGCTGAAACAGTTATAAAAAGTTTAAGAGTTTTGAAAGATGAATATCGTGAAGTTTTGACCCTGCGTTTTGTAGATGAATTATCCCTGGGAGAGATTGCGGAAATTTTGGCCAAGTCCCAGGTCAACACCAGAGTGCTTTTGCACCGGGCTCTCAACACTTTAAAAAAAGTGATGGAGGAAAAAAATACAAATCAAAATGTCAGCACTAAAAATTAAAATTCAAACTCTCAAGAATTTGCGCGCCCATGTGTCGCCCTCACCCGAATGGTTAAAGTCCAATCGGGCAACCTTGTTAATGCAAATTTCTAATACCTTGGAGAGTGCGGCTGTCCGAGAGGAAAAATTTTCTTGGTGGAAATTTAATAGTGTTTGGAGTTTCTTAAATATTTTCTTACCTAAACAAATGGTGGGCTATGTCTTGCGTCCAGTTATGGCGGTCATGGCCATTTTTGGTTTGGTTTTTGGTGGTTGGACTGGCACTGTCAGCGCTTCCTTTAATAGTTTACCTGGCGATGTGTTGTACTCTGTAAAATTGGCTACAGAAAGTATGCAGACTTCCATTGCCTCCAAACCAGAAGAAATTAAATTGCGTATGGAGTTTGCCGGACGTCGTGCCGCAGAAGTTAAGAAGATTGTTAAGAGTGATGTATCAAAAATTAAAAAAGAACAAAAAGTAGAAGAAGCTGTTAAACATTTAAAAAACGATTTAGAAATTGTAAAAGTAAATTTAGAGACAATTAAAAATGAACCAATTACTGAAGGCTCTTCTCAGATAGTAGTGGATGTAGCTAAAGTAGTAGATCAAAAGTCAGCCGAGATTCAAAAAAGTTTGGAACAAACCAATACTGATGAAGCCTTGGTTGTAAAAAATGCTCCAGCCGTGGCGGCTGTAGTGCCAGCGTTGAATAGTAATGTGGTGTTGGTGGCTGATCAAGTAAAGCAAGCTGCAGCTGTGGCTCAGGAAACTGGTGTCAAAGCCATTGAAGTAATTGTAGAAAAACATCAAGCAGATAACTCTACTGTTTCTAAAGAAGAAGTAAAAAATATTGTTGACACCAAATTAAAAGCAATTGAAGAAAAGATGGGTAGAATTGAAGACCAGATTAATACTATGGTTAGCACCTCCACTCTTCAAACATTAGAAACAAAACAAGAACAAGCTAAGTTGGTAGAGCCAGTAAAGGTGACTACTGAGGCGGCCAAAGTTACCTTAACTGCAGCTAAAGATGAATTATCTAAAGATAATTTGGATGCAGCTGTAGATAAAATGAAACAAAGTTCTGTGTTAAGTCAAGTGGCGGAAATAAAAGTTGATGCGACAAAAATTTTAGCAGTATCTGTGGATCAAGTGGTGGCAACCAGCACCCCAACAGTTACTTCTAGTACTTCAACCGTGATCATTAAAACAACTACAACTACTACTAAGTAAAGCAAGAGAGCTGTGAAGCTTTAAGGCTTTACAGCTCTAGGGCTTTAGACCGCCTTCCTCCATTCGCCGATTGGCGAAGACGGAATAGGCAGGCCTTAGAAAGAGTTTAATTATCAAGCTTTGTTCATCGGACTCATTTAGAGCAATGAACAAAGGGCAGACAACCAAAGGTTGACCTAGCCGAAAGGCGAGGGGTATCTGCTTAAATAAAAATTTGCGTGTCTAAATCTGTGCAAACAGACATGGCCCGCAAGAAAGAATTAATTTTATTATGACCGATGTATTAAAAATGGGTAAGAAAGTTCTTACCATCGGCGTAGTTGCTACCACAATTTTGTGGTCTTTGGGCGTTGCTGCTTTCGTAGCTCCTCTCATTGCTCAGGCTGAAACCACAGTCACTTTGACTGCCGGTGATGTCATCAAAGGGGCTTCTACAAAGAATGTTTTCTACTACGCTGTTGATGGAAAGCGTTATACCTTTCCTACACAAGATGTAGCTTTTTCTTGGATCAAAGACTGGTCAACAGTGAAAACTATTTCTGATTCTCAGATTAGTGGTATCACTATTGGTGGTACTATTGCTTATAGACCAGGTACTCAATTAGTTAAAGTTCAAAGCGATGCCAAAGTGTATGCCGTCGAACCTGGTGGTGTACTCCGTTGGATCGAATCTGACACAATTGCGAAAGCTCTTTGGGGTACAAATTGGACCTCATTACTTCGTGATGTTGACCCAACAATTTTCCCTTATGTTTACACAGTTAGTGCTTCTTCAGTAAATACTGCCACCTATCCAGTTGGCTCTTTAGTGAAGATGGGTGCCGATTATTATTTGATCGGTACTGGCATGACCAAAAGATTAGTGACTGCTGCTGGTTTGACAGCTAATAACTACCAAACCAAATTTGCTGCTGTTGCTACTGATTTGTCTGCTTATACTACTGGTACTGGAATTACTGCCAATGAAGCTGCTTTAACAACAATCTATGGTGCTGTTGTTACTGGTGGTGTTGTCGTGGTTCCAGCCGGAACTGGCGTAACAGTAAGCTTAGCTTCTGATACCCCAGCTGCCGCTACTGTCGTTACTGATAGTGGAACTGGCGTTGGCGCTCAAGCATTAATCCCAGCTTTGAAGTTAAATTTCACAGCTTCCAATGACGGCGACGTTGTTGTAAAGAGCGTGAAATTGACTCGTGGTGGTATTTCTGCCGACACTGATGTCCCTAATATGTATTTATATGATGGAGACACTCAGTTAGCTAACACCCCTTCAGTTTCTGTTAAAACTTTCACTTTCTTAAACAGCGCTGGTTTGTTTACTGTTGCCAAAGGCACTACTAAAACCATCACTGTTAAATTTGACTTAGCTAATGCTGCTGGTGCCGGTAAGACTATTAGTTTTGCCGTGGCTGCTGTTGGTGACGTTGTTACCAATAGTGCTGCTGTCAATGGCACTTTCCCTGTCACTGGCAATATCTATACAGTTGCTTCAGTTACTGATCTTGGTAAATTTACCTTGACTTCAGTTTCCCCAAGCGCTGCTTCCAATGTGGATCCAGGTCAAAATTCTTATGAAATCTGGCGCTTCACCACTGTTGCCCAGAATCAAGATGTAGAATTACGTTCAGTGAAATTCACAATCGTTGGTTCAGTTAATGCCACCGATTTGAAGAACATTGCTTTGTGGGATGGCGGAACTCAAATTGGTTCAACTGTTGCTGCTTTAGCTGCAGATAAAACCGTTACTTTGAATTTTGCTACTCCTTACGTAATTGCTAAAGGTGTTACCAGAACACTCAGCTTACGTGCTGACATTGTTGGTGGTTCAACCAGAACTTTCTATTTCTCAACGCTGTTAGTTACACTGTTTCTTCTGGATCTCTTAACATGAGTGTTGCTGTTGATTCCCCAACTGGAAATATTGCTTCTTCTACAACTAACGTTGTTTTAACAAAAGCCAACGTTAAGGCTGTCGGTGAAGATGTGAAGATTTCCAGCATTGTGGTGAATTGTACCGATTCTACTACTTCAAAGACTATTAAGAATTTGAAGGTTATGTGGAATGGTTCTCAAGTTGGTTCAGCTGTGGCTACTTCCGCTGCTTGCGATGGCGCCGCTGACAACTCCTTTACTTTAGGTAGCACTGTGGTGGCTCGTGTTGGTGAAACCAATACTTTGAGCATCAATGCTGATATTACTGGCACCACTTCTGCTAATGAAACCTTATCTGCTAACTTTGAGACCGGCGTTGCCAATGCCCAAGGTTTAGTATCCTTAAACAGCATCAATACTTCCGCTGTCACTGGTCGCACTTTGACCATTGCCGCTGGTACTTTGTCTGTTGTTAAGAATTCTTCCTTTGGTGACAAGGCTGTCGGTAATCCTACTGGTGTAGTGAATGCTACCAATATCAAAATTGGTTCCTTCACCATTATCGGTGGAGCTGGTGAAGATGCTGATGTCTCCCAAATTACTTTGGTTGATGAAAGCACAACTTATTATGCTAGCAAATACTTCCAGAATATTAAGTTGATGCATGGTACCACTCAATTAGGTGCTACCGTCACTTCTCCTGCTACTGGTTCTACTACTGCTCAGACCCACACCTTCAATGTTTCACCTGTGGTGACTATTGCTGCTGGTTCTCAATATGTGGTAGATGTCTATGCTGATGTCAAAGATCAGACACAGACAGTCGCTACTGATATTGTTAAATTCAACTCTGTCACAGCTAGTGGTAAATTAACTGGCACTTCTGCCAATTATTCTACTGCCAAGTCTTTACAGAATGTCTATATTGCTGCCGCTGGTAGTTTGACAGTTTCTGTAAACAGTGACACTGCTTTAGCAACCAATTTGTTAATGGGTGCTGTTGATCAAAGCTTGGGCAAATTTGACTTTGTTGCCACAGCTTCTGAACCTCTTAACCTTACACAATTGGTTATTAGCGCCAACGTATCTTCCGCTGCTACTGGTACCTTAAAGAACGTCAGATTATATGATGAAACTGGCGTTATGGTTGGTACTGCTGTTGCTGGCTTTGATACAACTAGTGCTACTACTACTTATGCTCACGCTGTGTTCAGCGGATTAAATTTCGTTGTCCCAGCTGGCGTAACCAAGACTCTCACCGTGAAAGCTGATGTAACCTCATACAATGATGGTGGTTACACTACTACTGGTCAGGCTGTTCAAGTTGCCATTTTACCTCATTACACTGGCACTTCTTCACCTATCACCGGTACTGGTGCTCAATCTGGTGTGGCCTTGTCTTCTAGCACAATTACTTACACTGCTAATGGCGGTTCATCTCCTTGGACTACTGTTAGTGGCACCAACTCTACTCAGGTTACTGCAGTTGCTGGTCAGGTACGTGCCAACGAAATGGTGCTTTATCGCGCCAAATTGGCTATTGCTTGGGCTAGTGATGCTCCATCTGGTGCTTCCTCACCTAGTGCAAGTCAGACCGTTGCTAAATTTGTGGTTACCAACCAAGCTAACGCCGGTGCTTATGTGGCCTCGGTACGTTATGTAAACTTTGGTATTTCTACCACAATTTCCAACTCAGCTGGTGTCAGCCGCATTTTGAATGTATATAAGGATTCCTTATCTACATCAGCAATTGATACTACTACCTTTACTGGTGGTGCTTCTATTGCAACCAATATTGGAGGAACTGACTTCAATATTGATGGTGCTAATTGGAACGTTTCCGTCGCCTCTGGTGCTTCCAGAACATTCTATGTTACCTTGGATACCACCGATGCGGCTTCTACCAAGAGTCTTTCCATCAACATTCCTAACCAAGGCACAGCTTTGGGTGGAGCAACTGATACCGCTAAAGGTTTCGTTTGGTCTGATGGCGTGACTACTACAATTATGGCTAGTGACAACGTTTTGCCACTTGCTTATAAGACCTTCACTTACTAATTTAGTTTAGTCTGGTGAATTCCATCTTCTGTGATGGGACAAACAACCCCGCCTTTGTGGCGGGGTTGTTTTGTTTAGTAAATTTGATAGAATAGAATAAACTTTGTAAATCTGCTTTTTTATGAATAAATTTATTAAATACGGGCTTTATTTATCCTGCCTTATACCTTTATTATTTACTCCTTTCACTTATTTTCCCTGGCATTTTGGCAAGACCATGATTTTTCAAATTCTAATTGAGATTTTGTTGGTGTTAACTATTTCAGCCTCAATTCGTACCGTATCTTTGAAAAATTGGTTTAAGTCTCTTAATTATTTGGATTGGTCAATTCTAGTTTTTTTGGCTGTCATTATTATTACATCTTTGACTGGCGCTAATTTGTCTAATAGTTTTTGGGGTAATCAATCTCGCGCCAATGGTGTTTTTACTTGGTTGCATTTTAGTGTCTTTTATTTTTTATTAAAAACTTATTTTCAAGAAAAAAAAGACTGGTACATTTTTTTAGTTTTAAATATAATTGTTGCTTTTTTCGTCTCTCTTATAAGTTTTTTTCCTCAAATTTTGCCAACTGCTTGGCAAAGTATTTCTGGTGGAGGCATTATTGGTAATCGCGCTTTTTTAGCCGCCTATTTGGTTTTAGCTATTGGTTTAGCCGCCTATTTATTTTTTGTTTATCAAAACAAATGGCGGTTTTTATTTTTGGGAACAGGTTTGATTAATTTTGTGGCTCTTTATTTAACTGGGAATAGAGGTTCTTTGGTGGGCTTAGCTGTTGGAGTTGGGGCTGGATTGATTGTTGCTCTTTTTACTAGTTCTACAAAAAAAATTAAAATTATTAGCGGTTCCATTTTAGTTGGTTTGGGTGTTTTGTTTTTGGTCCTCTTTTTTCTTTCTCAAAACGTTTCTTTTCAAAATAAAATGCCACGTTTGACTCATTTATTTAATTTAACCAATTATACTTCGGCAACTGGTGAAACTCGTTTAATGGCCTGGCAAATTGCTTGGGAGGGGATTAAAATGCATCCAGTGTTAGGTTGGGGATGGGGTAACTATAATATTGTTTTTGATAAATATTATAATCCGCAAATTTTAAAATATAGTTTTAGCGAAACTGTTTGGGATAAACCGCATAATTGGTTATTAGAAGTAGGGAATGGCGCTGGAGTTATGGGCATGGTGAGTTATTTAGCAATTTTGTTTTTTGCCTTTTATTATTTATTTAAAAAAACTAATAAAAGTTTTTCTAAAATAGAAAAACTTATTTTCTTTTCTATTTTAGTAGCTTATTTAGTCCAAGATTTATTTTTATTTGAAACTTCTAATGGGTTATTTTTGTGGTTTATTTTTCTAGCCCTGATTTCAACTAATTGGAGAATCTCCTCGAATCAATTTTTCAATACCGTGATTAGTCCGATCAAAAAAATTATTTTTTGTTTGTTGCTTTTAACAGTTTGTTTATCTCTTTATTATTTTAATTTTTTGCCTTTAAAGACTTCTTACTATTTACAAAAAGCCACAAGTGGTGACGTGGTTAGTTGGTCACAAAATGTATCTAAAGCTTTGCAAGTAAAATCTGCAGTTACTAATGAAAGCGCTATCTTTTTAGCTGAATATTTGGTTAATTTAGACAAGGCCGGCGCGATTGGTAATTATAGAACGGTTACTGAACCAGCTTTGGAGTTAGCTGATTTTTTAGAACAGGCAACACAAAAATATCCTGGAAGTTTAAAATATCCTACTTGGGCCGGGCAAATTTATATGATTTTAGGAGATAAAGTGGCGGAGAAATATTATACTGACGCCGAAAAAATTATTTTACAAGCTAAAGATGTTTCACCACAAAAACAAGAAACTTTATTTTTGTTAGCTCGGTTGTATCTTTTGGAAAAGAAATTTTCTCAGGCTATAACTGCTAATCTTGAAGCTGTAAAAGTAGCGCCAAATATTGCAGTGAGTCACTGGTTTTTGGCTTTAGCTTATGGCGCGGCGGGTGATGTAAAAAATTCCATTGTCCAGATTGAATATATTAAAGATACTTTAGGAGAGTCCTTGACAAAAGATCAAAATTTGTATTTAATTGATATGTATGCGGCTGATAAAAACTTCCCTAAAGTTATAGAAGCTTACCAAAAATTGATAGTTGACGAACCGAGTGATCTTAATTGGTATATTAAACTAGCTTCAGCTTATGCTTCAAACGGAGATAAAAAGAAGGCTTTAGAAACAATCGATTATATTCTTGTCGCTGAGCCATCATTAAAAGCCGAAGCAGAGAAATTTATTAAAGAAAATAATTTAAAATAATTTTATGAGCAAAAAAATAAAAATTATTATTGCCATCGTTATCGTCTTGGTTGCAGTTGTTGCTGTTGCTTGGTATTTTTTACGAGGGAGGGAAAACCAAGATATGGAGGTTAACAAAAGAATTAAAGGTGAGCCTCGATTGGTGGAAATTTATAATAAAGTAAAAGATTATCAATCTAAGCCTCAAGATGCGGAAAATTTAATCGCCGAAGGTTTTAATTGGAAGAGTTTGGGAGAGCTTACTCAGGATCAATATTTTTTTCAGAAAGCTTTAGGTATTTACGAATTAGGTATACAGAAATTTGGCGAAC
>JAPLWR010000059.1 GCA_026396495.1 Candidatus Magasanikiibacteriota bacterium
AAAAACCTGCCTTGATAAATTTTTTAGATCCATACCCCTTTTTCATTAAATCATAAGGCGGAAGGATAAAAGCTACATTCATATTTTTTTACCAATAAAATAAAAACCGTAAGCTATATTTTCACTGCTGGGTATTTTAGAAATTATAAAATCCAATAATTTTAAAGGAGATAAACAAATCAAAAAAAACATAAAAAAGCCTTGCTGAATTTTAGTGTTGCCAAAACTTAGTAGAGTACTCAGCCACTCACTTAAAATATAAACCAAAGCAGAAGTTGGCCCGCACCTAACTCCTCCTTCTATTTCTTGAAAGTCTTTAAGTAAAACCCTTAAACCTTGTCTGCTCCAACGGAAAAAATCATTAGGTGCGGAATGAAAACTAGCCACAAAAGGAATAGAAACGTAGATTACTCCTCCTGGTTTCAGCACCCTAACCATTTCCTTCACAACACTTTCTGGATTAGGTAGATGTTCTAAAACAAATTCATTAATAATTGCGTCAACAGAATTATCTGCAAAAGGAAGTTTGGTAATATCAGCCACAATATCAACCCCTTCAAAAGGATAAAAGTCCACATTAATCACATCTCTTCTTATTCTCTTAACTCCAGAGCCTAAATTTAAAATTAAACTACCTGAACCCTTATCTTTTATAGCATACTGTGAGTTTCTACCAACAAAAACTGCCCCAAAAAGAAAATAAATTAAATTAAATAATTGAGGAAATCTTTTAAAAAATAATTTTAACTTATTTACAGTCAAATCATTATTATCAACTGAGAAACCAACTGAGGGATCTTTAATAAAAAAAAATTTATTGTCTTTCACTGTATAATTTTGATTGACAAATTTAAACCAAGGCTGCTCGGCAGCCTCTTTGGAAAAATCAGAAGAATTGTTTAATAAACTATTACTCACACTTATTAAAATATTTATTTTTTAACAAATTCAAATTCTATTTCTTCAAATCCCCCTACCCAAAAACACCAAAAGCGACTACAAAAATTTGGACTGAGGTTGGCTAAAAAGGAAAAAAAATAACTTAAACCTCCCAAAAGAAAAACCACTACTGGGCCACAACCTAAATGAGGTAGCAACTTTAAAAATGCCGCCCATTTTAAACGCATTCTCACCAATTTAAACTCCACACAAGGAAAAGTTACATCAAAACCATGTGCATGTCCCGCATGAGTAAAACCCCGGCTAAAGTGCGGCACCTTAACTATTAGTTTTCCACCAGGTTTAAGTAAGCGGTGAATCTCATTCATAGCAGGAAAAACTTTTTCTAAATGTTCTAACACATGATCTGCTTCAACAACACCAAAAAAATTATCAGCAAAAGGATAGGGAAATTTATTAAGATCATGAATGACATCCGGCTGAACAGCTGGATCCCAATCTACATTAATATAACCCTCTTTCTTATAACCAGCGCAACCTAAATTTAATTTCTTTTCTATATTATTCATAAATTTATAAAATTTTACAACCATTTTTTTTGCCACATCTGCCAAACCATTAAAGTCCAAAGCTGTTTATGATTATCTTGCCTGCCGCCATAATGATCCTTTTTTAATTTGGTAATATATTCAAAATTAAAAAGATCGCCTTTTTCAATTTCTGACTTAGATAAAAGATTGTCACATAAACCTTGCAAATCAGACCTTAGCCAACTAGCAATTGGTACACCAAAACCTTTTTTCTGCCTCTCGACTATTTCTCTTGGTAATTTATCAGCCATTAATTCCTTTAAAATATACTTCGTCTTAAAATGTTGGTATTTATAATTATAAGGTAAATGAGCTAAAAATTCAACTAAATTATAATCTAAAAATGGAGCGCGCACTTCTAAAGAATTATACATACTAGCCCTATCAACTTTGACCAAAACATCATCCATAAGATATGTCCTTAAATATAGATAGAGCATCTTATTATTAAAATCAGCCTCTTGAGCTTCTGCCAAATAAGAATCAACTGATGAATAAATATCACCTTTAATTTTTTGCCTAACTTCTTTAGTTAATAATTCCTGACGATCATTTTTATTAAAACTTCCCAACCAATTGAGGTGTCGTCGATCAAACTCTTCATTAATTCCAGTAACAAATCTTTTTAATTTAAAATCCCAACTAAAATTAGAATTACTAGCTGGAAGTTGGTTAATTATTTTTTCAGCTGTCTTTCTTAAAAATAAAGGCAACTTGTGATAAAGAGAAACCAGTGCTTCAGCTTGAAAAGTAGGATAACCAGCAAATAACTCATCTCCTCCATCCCCACCCAAAGCCACTGTCACATATTGCTTAGTAAACTTAGATAAAATATAAGTAGGAATAATAGAGGCATCAGCCATTGGTTCATCCAATAAATTAACCAGACTTGGAATTGTATTCAACATTTCTCTAGAAGTAAAAAAACTATGATAATGTTCTGTACCTAAAAAACCTGACACTCTTTTAGCATACTTAGATTCATCAAAACTTTTTTCTTCAAAACCAATAGAAAATGTTTTGATTTTTTGACTGCTATTTTTCTGAGCATAATAAGCAATAGTAGAACTATCTAATCCACCACTTAAAAAAATACCGATTGGGACATCAGACATGAGCCTACTTTTTACAGCTTGGTTTGTTAAATCATCTAAAGCAAAAACAGCTTCTTTAAAAGACAATTTAGATACACTAAAATCTAACCGCCAAAATTTTTCTTTTTTTATTTCTCCACCTTGAAAAACTAAAAAGGTGGCTGGTTCTAATTTATAAATTGATTTAAAAATACTACCAGGAGTAGGAACATACTCGAAAGCTAAATATTGATTAAGAGATTCTAAATCAATTTCTTTT
>JAPLWR010000036.1:0-2519 GCA_026396495.1 Candidatus Magasanikiibacteriota bacterium
CAGGAATATTTAATGATCCACCTAAGGCTTGGCGGATACTTACTAATCCCCTTTCTTTCAAATCATAATCATGAGGAATAAAATCTTTAGTTTCTGTTTTGAAAACAGTTTCTACATCATAGACCTTGGTATCTGGTGTTAAGCCTTTTTCAAACGCCGCCGCATAAACAATTGGTTTAAAAGATGATCCTGGTTGGCGTGGACGGAGAGCCACATTTACTTGGCCATCAATTTCATCATTATTATAATCACGTGATCCTACCATAGCTAAAACTTGTCCGGTCTTGGGATCCATAGCTACGAGAGCGGCATTATTGGCATTATACTTTTTAATATTTTTTTCTGCACCAGCTCTTACTTCTTCTTCGGCAATTTTTTGTAAATCATAATCTAAGGTGGTAATAATTTTTAAACCACCTGACTCAACTAATTTTTCACCATATTTTTCTGTGACCAATTCTTTAACATATAAAACAAAATGAGGGGCCACTAGTGCACCGCTGCCCTTTTCTATTTTTATTGGTTCTTCTTTAGCAAGCTTGGCTTCTTCGGCACCAATTTTTTCGTTGGCTAATAATAAATCAATGATAAAATCACGACGAACTTTTAATTTATCTTGGTTGTTTAAATATTTAGTTGGAGATTGGGGAAGAGCAGCTAAAGTAGCAGCCTCACCAATCGTTACATCTTTAGCTGATTTGCCAAAATAACTTAAACTAGCAGCTTCTATTCCATAGTTTGAGGAACCATAAGGAATTTCATTAAAATACATCTTTAATATTTCATCTTTACTATATTTTTTTTCTATTTGTCTAGCCAGTAATGCCTCTTTTATTTTGCGGATATAACTATGTTCATTAGTTAAGATGGCATTTTTAATTAATTGTTGGGTTAGGGTGGAGGCTCCTCCATAACCTGTGCTTCTTCCTAAAACATTATTAACTGCGGCGCGAATAATAGACAACCAAGCAATCCCACCATGTTGATAAAAATTTTTATCTTCTACTAAAATAGTAGCCCACTTGGAATATTCGGGGATATCTTCTAAATTAATTAAGGTTCTTTTTTTGTCACCATAAACTTCATAAAGAACATGCTCACCTGTGCGGTCATAAATTTTAGTGCTTTGGGCAACTGCTCTTTCTATTAGTTTATTAGGATCTGGTAAATCACGCGTGGCCCAAGCAATTAAAATAGTACCAGAGAGCCAGGTTAAGGCGCCTAGGAGTAAGAGGGTGGCGGCGACATTTTTAAAAGTAAATATTTTTTTCTTCATAGTGTTTTTAGGGGTGGGGGTTTGGATTATCGGAGCAGAATTTTTTAGGACGCGTTTAATTTTCTGCGTTTTGTCTCGCCAGTCTTGCGGTGAAAAAATGTGTTTTGGAGTAAGATAAGACATAGTATTTAATTTGATTATGCCAGTTTTGAAGGTTTTATTCAAGGTGTGAGGGTTGACAAAAAAAGTTTTTTTGTGTAAGTTTTAGGCAGGTCTTTTTAGAGGGTATTATGGAACAGGATCAACCACAGCCTCTGTCTTCCAATTTTCTTCTTTGGTTATCCCTTAGTGTTCTGGCGTTGATTTTGGCAGTTTGCAGTCTGATTGGTTTTTTTAGTCCCGATGGGGCTTGGACTCCCCGGCCGTCTGTCTTGGAAGTGGACAAGGTTGGTGATTGGACTTTGCAAGAGAGAATCAATACGGCTTGTGAGTCTGGGCGCTTGCCACCGGAAAAGTGTGGGAAGAAGTTTAATTCTGTGATTGTGTCTGCCAGTGCAGAGGTAGAGAGTCCTCTTGATGAAACCGCTGGCACAACTCAAGAAGAGTGGTGTGAACTTCGTTCTCAATCTTTTGCTAAGCCGCACAGTTTGCTTTACGAGTGCCAGATTGAGCAGGCCATGAACGCTTGTTCTCTCCCTACTGACAACTCTCTTAGTGCTGGTGATGATGCATTGGAACAAGAAGCCATTTTTAATCGAACGGAACAGAGGTATTATCAGTGGGCAGCCATGGCTTCTACGGTGTGGTTTGCAGACGGGAAGGTTGTTACTGCATCATTGGCCCATCAATATGGTCAGTGCACCCATTGTTATCACTCTTCTGTGAGTGATATGGATTTTCGGATGGCAGCGATTCAGCTTGCTGGCTGCGAACTCAGGCTGTTGGCTTGTGGATCCCGGTTTAGCGGGTTGACCTATGACCAGGTTCAGGAACAGCAGAGGCGGGAGTGGTTGATGCGGCAAACCTGCCCTCCTCGAACCCGCAAATTCAAAGCCCTTCTTCTGGGCGATGGAGATGCCGATTCTTTTGGTAGAACAGGAACGGCCAACGCTCATTTTATGGATATGTGAAAAAAGGAGGAGGAAATGAAACGTCTTATTTGGATTCCCGTGGTGGTTCTCTTTGCTTGGTTGTTTATATTGACTCGAACTGATTGGTTTGATGTAAAGAAGTCGTTGGCTTCCACTCAAAGCCCTATTGCTGATGTTGTGGAAATGCCTTCTTGTTCAGAACAACAGCGTGG
>JAPLWR010000036.1:2569-4668 GCA_026396495.1 Candidatus Magasanikiibacteriota bacterium
CCAGCAGGTGAGGCAGGCCTGTTCCCTGGCTCAGGATAAGCCGGGCAACAGTACTGATAACCTGTTGATAGAGTATTTTGAGGAATCTTGTCCCCCCACTTTTGCCGCGATTGCTGTTCATTTACAAAGTCGCGAGGTTGTCTCTTGGAGCTGGCGTCTGGATAGGCGTGGTGAGCAGAGCTGTCCTTGTGACTTTACTGAAAATGAAGTGACGGCTATGCAGTATGCCTTAGCCAACTGCAAATTGCACTTGCTAGCTTGTAGCGGTAATCGCCCTGTCACCCTTTTGACTCCTTTAGTGTTCTACCCTTTCTTGATTGATTGAAACTTACAAGAAGACAAGGAGGATCACATGAGAAACACATTCAGGACCGTGATTGCGATGTTGAGTCTTTCTTTGGTGGCCAGTAATAGTCTGGCATATGTGAGTGATGAAGGAGATCAGATGGCAGTTTATTCTGTCGCTGATGCTGTTCTTTATAACATGAACACCTGCGAACAAGCTCAGATGACCCATCACTATTTGTGGTGCCAAAACCTTTTGTGTCAGGGTGAACGAGTTGCCAATGCTTGTTGTTTGGCTGGAGAGCATCTAGACTTTACGAGCCAAACTAAGGGGGACTACGATTTGGCCTGGCTATGGCGAGTGGATAGGTTTCAATGTCCTGAAAAGATTGCCTTTTTCATCGTCGCTGACGATGGGAGCCAAATGGAGCAAAAGGTGCTAAAGGATGATCCCAGCAGGGATCGGCAGCTCTGTGATTCTAACCACTCAGTTAAGGAAGTAGATCTTGATGCCTTGCGCTATAATCTGGCGGGCTGTCAACTGCGGCTGCTGGCTTGTGGCGCCGAGTTTGATCCTACAGGGGTCACTCTTAGTTCTTATTTTGATGAATGCCGTTCTGCACCCGAGCCCTTTTCTGTCGTGACATCTTTGTTGCCCAGTCGGCTCAGATGTGAACCTTGTGAAAACAACTGCCCACCTCATTGTGGGGGCGGTTTGACTAGTATAGATTAACTTTTAACTTCATTGTGCTTACTTTCCCCGGACTTAACTGCCCGGGTTTTTTATTATCTACCCTTGACAAAAAGGTCAAAAAGTGGTATACTAGGGCTCACAATCTCGTAATGCGAGATTTTTTGTTTGGCTAAGTACTTCAGTTAACTAATAAAGTCAGTATTTTAGCTAAAATAAGCCAATTATGTATAAATTTTACACTCGAAAATTCAATTTTACTCATAAATTAGCAGTTTTGATCCTTGCTTTGGCAATCATTTTAGATTTGGGTTTTCCCCAGTTTGTGGTGGCTGAAGCTAGGGCTGCTTTTATACCTTCTAACCCAGGAACTGCTTTACCAGAGTCCCCAGATAGGGCTCCTCGTAAGGTAGTCACTACTGTGGTTTCTGTTTATTCTAGTACTGTGGATCAAACCGACGATACTCCTTTTTTAGCTGCTAACGGTCCAGTACATGACGGCATGGTGGCTGCTAATTGGTTGCCTTTTGGCACCCAAGTGCGTTTTCCGGAAATTTACGGCGACAAAATCTTTACTGTAGGCGATAGAATGAATGCTAAGTATGGTTATGGGCGAGTAGATATTTGGAAAGATGCTCCTCGTGCTGAATTAATGCAATTTGGTATTAAGAGGTTGAAGATGGAAATTTTTTAAAAATTTAATAAGACGTGTGGGGTGTGGTTATTTCTTTTTTGCAGACGCAGCGACAAGTCTGCAGCGCAAAAAAAAGTAATCACACCCAGAGAAAACCCTCCTTTATTTGGAGGGTTTTAAATTTATCTTAAAACCAGTATAATAGGAACTATATGTGGAAGAAAATCTTTAGTTATTATAAATTCATTCGTCGTCAGTTTTTCTTTTATTTTTTAGTTGGAGGCAGTGCGACTATTTTGGATTTAGCTACTCTGGCTTTATTTAAAGAAGTTTTTGGTTGGAAGCCCATCACCGCAGTTATAATCAATCAGATCTTGATAGTGAATTATGTTTTTTTCTTAAATAAATACGTTACTTTTGGCGCCCAAGGTAAGACCCTAAAACGTTTAAAGAATTTTATTATCTTAACAATTTGGAATTACATTTTTG
>JAPLWR010000009.1 GCA_026396495.1 Candidatus Magasanikiibacteriota bacterium
CCACTCTTCAATAAAGAAGAGTGGTGAGGGTTGTTAGTTACTTGGGCTTGTTGCCCAAAAGTTCCAGCACGGTCGGCCTCATACCATGAGTCCAGATCGCGCCGATAGAAAACGGAAATTCCTTCGCCCCCTGATCCAAAGTATCCAAATGGTCACCCAAGACCTTGTAGAAAGTCTGGTTTTTGGCTTCCTGGATCTCGTAAAGAGCAAAGGTCACGTAACCGATGTGTTCAATGCAATAGAAAAGCCGAGCTTCTTTTTCATGACCAGCATCAGAGGTAAAAAGAGTGAAAAGCTCCGCCGCTATTTCCGACGGAAGGTACTGATCAAGGAACATAGCAATCAACTTTTCGCCCAGCTCATCAAAAAGCTTCTTGACCCGAGGATCGCGCCTGACAAGATACGGCTTATCACCAATACCGCAAGATTCTTCAAAATCATGAGAAGGAGCACGAACCATAAGCCAGGCCAGATCCAGATCCTTGTTTCCAGAGCGCCTTTCCAAAAGAGTAACCAGCAAAGTCAGCATCCAGGTCTTGAAGCTGTGCTGCAAGACATTTTCCTTGGTATGGACAGGATGATCATCGTTGTCCCAACGCGGGACAGCCTCCATGGAACGCACCAACTTCCAAAAAAACCATTCCAAACGAGCAAACCTAGTTACGCCTTCCAACATCTTTTCCTCCCTTATTTCCGTTTGTAAAAGAGCCCCTGCTGTGCTACAATATCTAAACAAAATTAACTCTTTCTGTCAACAAACATATGGAAGAAACAACCCCAAACAAGCGCGCAATTTATAGTCTAGACCACCTTAAACCAGAAGTAGTGGCCGTAGCTTTTGCTAAATGCTCCCGCTCTCCAGAATCCTTCGCCGCCATTGCCGAGGAACTGACAGATCAAAAATCCGCTGACTTCCATGAAAAATGGGTGGTGGGTTATGGTCATAGTAGTGTTGCCGAACACGCTACCTTACATCTGGCAATAGAAAATGTCTCTATTCTTGCTACTAAAGTACTAGAAGACAACCGCTTGGCATCTTACACAGAAAAATCTACCCGTTACCAAGTTTTTGATAAAACCAAATATTACAAACCAAAAAATGTCTTGGAATCAACCCTGGGTGAGGAATATCAAAAAACCATGGATTATATTTTTGATACCTACACAGAAATGAATGAGCCAATGAAAGAATTCATTACCAAAAAATATCCTCGCAAGGAAGAAGAACCCGAAAAAATTTATAATGTTATTAATAAAGCCCGTGTTTGCGACAACATCCGTTACTTGCTACCCACTGCCACTCTCACCAACATGGGGATGACGGCCAACGCCCGCAATTTTGAACACGCCGTGGCTAAACTTTTATCACATCCTTTGCAGGAAATGAAAGACATTGGAACAGAAATGAAACAATGTGCCCTTAGCATCACCCCAACTTTGATTAAATTTGCTGATGCCAACGAATACATAAAAAATACTCCAGAGATGATGGCTAGATTATCTCAAACTCTTTTACCAACTAATCCTGAAGCAGTTAACCCCGTGGAAATTGTTCAGTATGATAAAGACGCTGATGATAAATTAGTCACTGCTCTACTCTATCGTGGTTCCAGCCTACCTTACAAACAAATTTGGACCGAAGTTAAAAAAATGCCACAGGAAGCTAAAGAAAAAGTGATTGATGAGGCTTTAAAAAATCGTGGTAACTTTGACGCACCAATACGCGAATTAGAACATGTTTATTACACCTTTGATATTTTAATGGACTATGGCGCCTTCCGTGATGTTCAGCGTCATCGTATGAATACTCAGACCAATCAAGACGTAACTATCGTCCATGGTTTTGAAACTCCAGAAGAAATAATAGAAGCTGGTTTAGAAACAAAATATAAAGAAGTGATGGCCCGCGCAGCTGATTTATACCAAAAAATGTATCCCTTATTCCCTAAAGAAGCCCAATACGTAGTACCTTTGGCTTTTAGAAAAAGAACTCTCTTTACTTGGAACTTGCGTGAATTACATCATTTTATTGCCTTACGCAGTGGCAAAAAAGGCCACATCTCTTATCGCCGTATCGCCCAAGCTTGTTGGGAAAAATTAAACGAAATTCATCCTCTTTTGGCCAAATATATTCGTGTAGATATGTCTGAAGGCTCTTCTTCTTGGGCTTCCACCATGTTTAAACCTGAATATAATTATAAACCTAAAATTTAAACGATATTAAGGTGCGTTGTAATCTATTTTTTGCCGACGCAGCGACAAGTCTGCAGCAAAAAAAATATATTACAACGCACCCAAAATCTCACATATTATGTTTATCATGATCGACGGCATTGATGGCTCAGGAAAAAGTTTACAGTCAGAAATGCTGATAGAACGTCTAAAACAAGAAAATTATCCTGTAGAAATTATAAGTTTTCCTCAATACGGGAAAAAAAGCGCTGGATTGGTGGAAGAATATCTAACCGGCGTTTATGGTACAGCCGAAGTTGTTGGGCCACATCGCGCCTCTATTTTTTATGCTATAGATAGATTTGCCGCTGCGCTCGAAGAAGGAAAAATTGTGGTGGCCAACCGTTATGTCGCCTCTAACATGGGACATCAAGGCGGAAAGATTACCAATGATGAAGAAAGACAAAAATTCTTTGAATGGAACGATCATTTAGAGTATAATATATTTGCAATCCCTCGTCCTGATTTAAATATCATTTTGCACGTCACCCCAGAAATTTCCCAAGAACTAGTAAAAAAAAAGGCAGAACGTGAATATTTGGCCGGCGGAAAAACAGATATACACGAAACAGATATTAATCATTTAAGAAACGCCGGAAAAACTTATTTAGAAATCGCCCGGTCATTCCCTAATTTTGCTTTGATAGACTGCGTAGAAAACGAGCAAATTTTACCACCAGAAACA
>JAPLWR010000087.1:0-4791 GCA_026396495.1 Candidatus Magasanikiibacteriota bacterium
TGATAATTTTTGCCGTTTCCATAATTAGGTCATTTTTACCCGCCGAAAAAATTCGCAATATTTTGTCCCGTAAGCATAAGTTTGTTGGCAATATTTTGGCTGCCTTATTTGGTATTATTACTCCATTCTGTTCTTGTTCCGCTGTGCCTTTGTTTTTAGGATTTATAGAAGTTGGCGTACCACTTGGGGTCACTTTTTCTTTTTTGGTTTCGTCACCAATGATTAACGAAGTAGCCTTAGTATTATTGTTTGGCCTTTTTGGTTGGAAAATTGCTGGGATATATATAGCTAGTGGTCTTGTAATTGCCATTGTTTCCGGTTTAATCATTGGCAAACTTCCAGTAGAACATTTATTGGCTGATTTTGTTCGTAAAAATCAGGCTAAGAATAATATACAACTTCCAAAAATGAACTGGCAACAAAGATTGAATTATGCTCAAAATTACACTTTTGACATTATTAAAAAAGTTTGGCCATATATTTTAATTGGCGTAGGGGTTGGTGCATGGATTCACGGTTATGTACCAGCTGACTTTTTAGCCCAGTATGCTGGAGCAGACAAGTGGTATGCTGTTCCTTTGGCTGTAATAGTTGGTATTCCCTTGTATTCTAATGCGGCTGGTGTAATTCCTTTGGTTAGTGCTCTAACTGAAAAAGGTGTGGCTGTTGGAACCACGCTTGCCTTTATGATGGCTGTTACAGCTTTATCTTTACCTGAATTTATGATTTTAAAGAAAGTAATGAAAACTAAGTTAATTATTATTTTTGCCTCAGTGGTAGGAGTTGGGATTATTTTTACAGGGTATTTGTTTAACGCAATTATTAAATAATAAGTTCACTTCAGTCCGAACATCATCCCGCGACCCCGAGTTTTGAAAAATAACAGCCCTAAAGGCTGTTATTTTGTTTAACAAAGTGATAATATAATATTGTAATATAAAAATAATTTAATATAAATATATGAACAAAGTTACGCATTTTGAATTTCCCTGGGATGACAAAAATCGGGCTAAATCTTTTTATCAAAATGTTTTTGGGTGGAAACCATTTGAGTGGGAACAATTAGGGTATACTAGTTGGCAAACTGGGCCAATTGATGACAGGATGCAACCGAAAGAGTCTGGTTTTATTAATGGTGGTTCCAGCAAACGCGACCCGCAAATGCCTTATCCTATGTTTTATATTGATGTCGAAGATATAACTACGACATTAAATAACATAGTTGCTCAAGGTGGTGCAATTGTACGCGATAAAACCCCGCTCGGAAAAAATGGCGAAATGGGATTTTTAGCCTGGTTCAAAGATTCAGAGGGAAATATCCTTGGTCTATCTCAATATAAAAAAGCGGTTTAGTTTTTTGAGGCAGATCAAAAAAAAATTATAAGCAATTTCAGTCTGAACATCATCCACAATCCCGAGTTTTGGAAATAACAGCCCTAAAGGCTGTTATTTTTGTTTCAATATGCTACAATATGGCTATTAAATAATAAAGAAATTTTATGTCCAATCTGAATATTATTGATGAAAATGGTGCTATTATTGGTGTTGATTCACGGGATAATATCCACGCCAAAGGACTCTTGCATAAAACTGTGCATGTTTGGTTTTTTACGCCAAAGGGAGAAATCATTTTTCAGCATCGTGGAAAAAATGCTGAAACATTTCCAGACTTACTTGATGCGACGGTTGGAGGTCATGTTGAAATAGGTCAAGACTATGAGGAAACAGCTCTTAAAGAAATGAAAGAAGAAACTGGCGTTGAAGTCAAAAGAGAGGATCTAATACCTATTCAAGTAGTTAATATTAAAAATTCAGATCCGATTACTGGTAAAATAGAAAATTCTTTACGATCAATTTTCGCCTATTGTTTTCAAGGCAATCTTACAGATCTAAAATTAGAACCCGGTCAAGGTATTGGTTTTGAAGCTTGGTTTTTTGAAAGAATTTTTAAAATATCAGAAGAAGATAGTAAAAAATTTATTCCTGGTATTTTAAAAAAAACTAACATAGATATTTTTAGGAAAATACAGACAATGATATCTAAGATATCTAATAAATAAAAAATATAGGAAAAAAGGATATATGAAATTGCTTCTTACTTCAGTCGGTTGGGAGAAGAATTCTAAAATAGGAAAAGAATTTTTAAAATTAGTTAATAAAAAACCTTCTGAAATTAGGATTTTTTTAGTTATTACCCCGGTTAAGTTTCTTCAAAGAAATAAATATATTTTAAGGCAGTTTAAACAGTTTAAGGGAATTAGAATACCAGAGAGAAACATCACCTTTTTTCAATTAGATAGAAAAGTCAGTAAAGATGATTTAAAAAACATGGATGTTATTTTTGTTTTTGGTGGTAATACGTTTGAGTATTTAGATAGAATTAAAAAAACCGGTCTTGATAAATTAATAAAGAATTTTGTAAAAAATGGAGGAGTGTATCTTGGTTTAAGCGCTGGTAGTTATGTAGTTTGTCCTACGATCGAAGCTGCTAACTGGAAACACGCGGATAAAAATATAATTGGTCTCAAAAATTTAAAGGGTTTAAATTTAGTACCTTTTTTAGTAACCGCCCATTTTGAAGAAAAGTGGCGTTCGGTTATTGAAAAGTCAGCTGAAAAAACAAAATATCCAGCCATCGCCCTAACTGATAAGCAGGCTATTTTGATTACAGAGAAAAGTGTAAAGATTATAGGAGGCGGTAGAAAAAATGTTTTTTAATTTAGAATAAATGCTCACCTCGGAACAAAAAAAGTGGCTTGACCATTTAAGTGATACTAAAAAAATTAGTGTTGTTCCTTATGATTCTAAGATTAAAGAAGTTTTTAAAATGATTAAGGCTGAATTAATCAAGATACTAGGAAAGGTGAGGATTTCACATCGTGGCTCAACGTTTTTAAAAATATCCGGGCAGGGTGAGATTGATTTGTATATTCCAGTCAACAAAAAAGACTTTAATGTTTTTATAGTCAAACTTTCTAATTATTTAGGTGAACCTGGGAGTCTTTATGAATTCAAACGAGCTCGGTTTGTTAAATATCTAGATGGTATTAAGATTGAAATTTTTGTTATTAATAGAAATGACAGTGGATGGAAAAACAGTATTAAATTTGAGAAACATTTAAAGAACAACCCTAAGGCGTTGCAAGAATACGAGAAATTAAAAATTAAGGCCAATGGATTATCTGTAAAAGAATACTATACTTTAAAAACAATTTTTATTAACAAAATTTTGTCTTTGTCTTAATTTCGTCCACGATCCCGAGTTTTGGAAATAACAGTCTTAAGGGCTGTTATTTTTGTATTATTATGATATGATTATTAAAGAATTTTAAATATAAATATATGAACACAAGTAAAGGAAATATATTTCTTAACACTATTTTTTGGGGGTTTATTCTTTGGTTATTCGGCTATGTTTTGGGAATAATATTTTTTATGTTTGTGCCAAAGGGTATCCTTGGTTGGTGTATCATGCCTTTTGGGTTAGTTGCTACTCTTTGGGTGTTATTTAAAAAAATTAAAAGGGATTCTTTCACCTGTTTTATTGGATTGGGTGTCATTTGGACAATTATGGCCATAGTGTTGGATTATATTTTTTTAATTAAATTTCTTAAGGCAACAGACTATTACAAACTTGATGTTTATATTTATTATCTTTTAACATTTGCTTTACCAATTATAGTTGGAATGTATAGATATAAAAAAACATATTTTAAAAAAAGATAAATTAAAAAACTAATTATGCTAAAAAAGATTTTTTACGTAATATCCACTTTGTTAATTTTGTTATTAATTTTTATTATTTATCGCATGGGCCATCCCGGTAGTTATAAACCTGTTGAGTTTAAAGAAAATGTTGTTGTGGGCGAGGGGTGTTCTTTTGATTATTGTTTTCAGTGTTTTGATTCTTCAAATACAAAAGATGGCATTACATATGGTGTGATGGCGCCCTTAGGGTGTAATTTCCAACATTTTAAGTATCTATCCAAGGGAACTAATAAATGTGAAAAAAATTCTGCGGGTAAGTGTGAATTAAAATTATCCTGGCAAGCAGGGGCTTATAAGTTGTTAACTAATTTGGGAAAAAAATAAAGATTTTAAATTATGAATAAAAGATTACAACCAATCTTGCTGATAGTAATCTTGCTTATTGTTGGTGGCGGGGTATATTTGTTTTTTTATAATAGTGTCAAAGATCCGCTGGTCTCCAAAATTACTTATTTGGTTTCATCAGTTGACTCTTTAAAGTATTGTAATGGCGCGGATATGGACAGTGCGGGTTATCAAAAAACCATTACAGTTGAAAAATCCACTAACCTTTTAGAAATTAATCCCACCAAAGCACAGTTAATCAAAACGGTAATTAACGCCGCTACCACCGGAATGTGTCAAAGCGCGATGGATCAACTTTCTATTATGGAAAATGGGGGAGTAGTTACTATCCCTCCCATTAATGCTTGGGCGGGGGTGTCTATTACTATGTGCAGTTGTCAACCTCTAGTAGAGGTTAATTTGTTAAAAATTCCCGGCATTACTAAAGTGGTTTGGTCTAATGAGCTGAAGATTGATTCTGGCGTTGAGGGGGTAGTGACCCTGGGTCCTACTTGCCCGGTGGTACGCGTAGGAGATACCACTTGCGCTGACAAACCTTATGCTACTACTGTGCAGGTTATCGCAGTGGGTAGCCCTAAAAGTTCGCCTTTTGTCACCGTCAAAACTGATGCGCTGGGGTATTATGAGATAATGGTGCCGCCAGGTGATTATGCTTTGCAACCAGTCGGCGGGACTGTA
>JAPLWR010000087.1:4826-7470 GCA_026396495.1 Candidatus Magasanikiibacteriota bacterium
TGTTTTCCCATCAAGAATTACCAAAGCAGACCTTTCTTGTGATTCGGGGATTAGATAATAATTTTTTTATATCGATTTAAAATCATCGCACCCCACTTGATTATAATAGGGCTATTAAATAAAAATATGACCAAAAAATATAAAATAGTTATTTCAAAAAATGGACCTTATCTAGTTTTTGGTAATTTGCCTTTAGTTAAGGAGGTTTATAATACCGACGATCAAGGAAATCCTGGAACTTATGAAACAGGTGAAACTTTACCCAGTTTAGAAAATTGTGCTCTTTGTCGATGTGGGGGGTCAGCTAGCAAGCCTTATTGCGATGGTACGCATGTTAAAAATAAATTTGATGGAAAAGAAACTGCAACAAATGAGACATATTTGGAACAAGCTGAAAAAATTTCTGGTCCGAATTTAGATTTAACAGATGTTCAGAGTCTTTGTGCGGCTTCCAGATTTTGTCATAGGGGAACTTGGGAATTGACAGAGAAATCAGATGATCCGGAATCAAAAAAAAAAGCTACTGAAACTGCTTGTAAATGCTCATCTGGGAGACTTGTAGCTTGGGATAAAAAAACTAACAAACCCATCGAGACTAAATTTGAACCCTCCATTAGTTTGCTACAAGATAAAGCCTCTAGAGTAAGTGGACCTATTTGGGTTAAGGGAGGAATTCCTTTAGAGTCAGAAAGTGGCGTTAAGTATGAGACAAGAAACAGAATGACCTTGTGTCGCTGCGGTAAATCAAGTAATAAGCCATTTTGTGATGGTAGCCATCTGTCCTCTGGATTTAATGATGGGGATAAATCAATCAATTAATTATGATTGTTAATTTATCTTCCATTTTAATCTTAATATATCTAGTAATAAATTTTGTTGCTTTTTTAATAATGATGGCAGATAAAATTAAATCTCAAAATGTTGGTGCCGAAAGAATTTCAGAAGGTGCCTTATTTTTTTTGGCTGCTGCTTTTGGGGCAGTAGGAGTATATTTAGGGATGTTTACCTTTAGACATAAAACAAAAAAATGGCATTTTTTAATTGGTATCCCCTTACTGATTGTCCAAAATGCTGCTTTATTATACTTAACTTTTTTATACCTTAGCCAAACATGTCCCATTCTGACTTCATAATTAGAGTCAAAGCACTTTTTGTGTTAAACTGGGTGGGATATCAACTTAACGCCAATTTATGGATTTAGTGGAAATAATTAAAACAGCTGGTTACTTGGGATTGTTTGGGATAATTTTTGCTGAGTCTGGATTATTTTTTGGTTTTTTCTTACCAGGAGATAGTTTATTATTTACAGCTGGCTTTTTAGCTTCTCAAGGTTTTTTGAATGTTTATCTAACTGCCTTATTGGTTTTTGTGGCAGCAGTAACAGGGGATAGTGTTGGCTACACTTTTGGTAGAAAAGTTGGCCCCGCTATATTTAAGAAAGAAGATTCTAGATTTTTTAAGAAGGAATATTTGATGAAGGCGGAAAAATTTTATGAAAAAAATGGGCCCAAAACAATAATTATGGCTAGATTTTTGCCCGTAGTTAGAACTTTTGCTCCAATTGTAGCTGGGGTGGGTAAACTTAACTTTTGCCGGATATTTTTTAGGTAAGATAATTCCAGATGTAGATAAATATTTGTTGCCAATTATTTTGTTGATAATTATTTTGTCGTTTGTCCCTTCGGCTGTCCATCTTATTAAAGAAAAATTAAAAGATTAATTGTTGCATGATTCACCAAAGAATTGAATTTAATGATGAGTTTAAAAAGGCGCTTACTTTAATGGAAGACACAAGTAAGCATTTTTTTATTACTGGTAGGGCGGGGACAGGCAAGTCTACTCTTTTGACTTGTTTTCGTGAGCACACCAAAAAAAATATTGCAGTTTTGGCTCCCACTGGAGTAGCGGCTTTAAATGTGGACGGAGAAACAGTCCATTCATTTTTTGGTTTTATGCCCGAGACTACTCTTCAATCTGTTAAGAAATTAGAAAGTAATAATAAGCGCTTACCAATGTATCAGGCTTTAGATACGATAGTTATTGATGAAATTTCTATGGTAAGAGCGGACTTATTGGATTGTGTAGATAAGTTTTTACGTTTGAATGGTAAAGATAGTAGGTTGCCTTTTGGCGGGATCCAAATGATTTTTATAGGTGATTTATATCAACTTCCTCCAGTAGAAACCAAAGAACAGAAAATTCTTTTTCAAGATTATTACACTAGTCCCTATTTTTTTTCAGCCAGGGTGTTTGGCGACCAACAACAAAGTTTGTTAAGTGATAATAAGTTTGTTTTTGAAATTTTGGAGTTGGAAAAAATTTATCGTCAATCAGATATAAAATTTATTGATATTCTTAATGGTGTGCGTAACAATAGTATTCAAGAAAAACATCTGACAGAATTGAATAGTCGGGTTAATAAAGAATTTAAACCCAAAGCAGATGATTTTTGGATTTGCCTTACCTCCACTAACAGACAAGCAGCAGAAATTAATGCCGAAAGATTAAAAACAATTAAAGGCTTCAAGTCATTTAAGCATGCAGATTTGTGGTTGAATGCGTACTTTGTCAGAAGAAGATATAAACCCTACACAGATTGTGGAGAACACTTCAAAAAGCTAAATGGTAAGAGGTCAATTGATAT
>JAPLWR010000074.1:0-1695 GCA_026396495.1 Candidatus Magasanikiibacteriota bacterium
AGGACTGGAAAAGGCAATGAACAAATTCAATACCTAAAAACAGCTATGAAGGAGGAAAACAAAAACAAACAGTCTTTATCTAAAGAAAATTTAGCCTGCTTGGTTGCTTTATCGTCATTCTCTAAATTTGGACCCAAAAGTCTGCTTAAAATTAAGCGGACTTTTGTTAACTTACAAGATTTATGGCAGGTGTCTTTGGCTGAACTTTTAAAATTAGGGATAGAAGAACAGACTGCTTTGTCTTTTCTAGAAGAAAGGAAAAATTTACATCCAGAACAAGAATGGTTAAGATTAGAAAAAGAAAAAATCAAAGTAGTTTCTTTAGATGATGAACTATATCCTGCACTCTTAAAAGAAATCTATTACCCCCCGGTCTTACTTTACTACAAAGGAACATTGGTTAAAGACGCTTTCCCTTTGGCCGTAGTTGGTTCCAGACATTTAGGACCCTATGGTAAACAAGTTATAGAAAAATTAATTCCTGGGTTAGTGCAAAATAATATTAGCATTGTTAGTGGCCTAGCTTTGGGAGCAGATGCTTATGCCCATCAAGAATGTTTAAAAAACAAAGGACGAACTTTAGCTGTCTTAGGGTCAGGCCTTAATAAAGAAAGTATCTACCCCAAACAAAATGTGCGCTTGGCTGAAGAAATAATAGATCAAGGAGGAACAGTAATGACAGAGTTTCCTCTAAACACCTTGCCTCTGCGTTACAATTTTCCTTTAAGAAATCGCATTATCTCTGGCTTGTCTTTTGGCACCTTAGTAATAGAAGCCACAGAAGAATCAGGCTCTTTAATTACAGCCAAATTAGCTTTAGAACAAAATCGTGAAGTCTTTTGTGTGCCTGGCAGCGTCTTTTCTCCTTTATCAGTTGGACCTAATAATCTCTTAAAATTAGGAGCAAAAACAGTTACTTGTTTTGAAGATATACTAGCAGAATTAGATATAAAACAATTAATTTTACCCCTTAAAAACAGCCCTATTATACCAAGCAACTCAAATGAAAAAGTAGTCTTAAAAACCCTTAGCCAAGAACCCAAACATATAGACAAAATAACCCAGGAATCAGGCCTAACCGGGGCCTTAGCCACGGCCGTCTTATCTATTATGGAAATAAGCGGAAAAGTAAAAAACGTTGGTGGAATGAATTACATCATTAAAGGCTAAAATTGACAAAATTCCTTTTTAAAGGTATAGTGTTAAACAATTGTTCAAAATAAGCACAAATTATGCCTAAACTTTTAATCGTAGAGTCCCCCACCAAAGCTAAAACCATCTCCAAATTTTTGGGGTCTGGTTATTTGGTTAAGTCTTCTTTTGGACACATTAGAGACCTGCCTAAATCAAAATTAGGTGTAGATGTAGATCACAATTTTGAACCAGAATACGTTATACCTAAAGATAAACAAAAAACTGTTACTGAATTAAAAACCGCAGCCAAAAAATCCAGTGAAGTACTATTTGCAACTGATGAAGACCGCGAAGGTGAAGCTATCTCTTGGCATTTAGCTAATGTTTTAAATATCCCTGCTGAGAAAGTAAAACGCTTAGTTTTTCATGAAATTACCAAAAGTGCCATTGAAGAGGCTTTAAAAAATCCTCGACCCTTAGATTTAAATTTGGTTAACGCCCAACAAGCGCGTCGTATTTTAGACCGCTTGGTAGGTTACAAACTATCTCCATTTTTATGGA